>JABCTV010000056.1 GCA_018238205.1 Candidatus Thorarchaeota archaeon | reverse complement strand
CTGGTGTGACATTGATTCCTGTAAAGAGGAATTCTCCACCAACTCCTGCAATTATGATACCTATTAGACCCATAAGAGTCCACATGATCCTCTGGCCACGAGTAATTGGAATCTCTCCCATGACTACTTTTCCAGAATGACCGTCAATAGCAGCCTTGTACAAATCGCCTTGGAATTTGTAACGAATGAGAGAGAAAGGTGCCTGCATGTAGGTAGTATCCCTAACAGCAGTTGTTGTTCGGCAATCAAAGAGCTCACTAAGACCACTTCCTGCTTGAGCACGATGGTCATCAGCAACGCGTCCGTGAATTGCTTTTTCGAATTCCTCTTCTCCGATTTCTGCATTCAGCATAACTGGTTCAAGATCTTTGATCTTTGCAAAATCGTAGGGAACTCCTTTCTCGGGTTTTACGTCTTTTAGATAGTCCTCCAGACCATAGAACCTTGCACCTTTCCTTGCGAGCAGTGGCTCGTGAGTATCAGTGTGAAGTTCATCCTGAACAGGAACGTAACCTGTTTCATAGTCTGTATAGGTTTCAGTTCGAGTGTTACCATCTGAATCTCGAACTGTCCTAGTTTTCTGAACCGGTACTTGAACCGTCTTGTAACCCTTATAGTATGAATCTGCTTTAACCTTTGAAGTCCATACAGGCACATAGATCAATTGATTCTCAACAACTTGGCAATCCTTAACCAGAGATTTGTTCATGCCTTTATTCTTGTCGAGAAACTTTTGAAAACCGGCCAGTCGATCCTCAGAATCTACCGCGGTTTCCATCAAGTGGTCGCCAATCGCTTTGCCTTCAATTGTGGTTGTTTGACCACAATATGTACATGTAATTACAACATCGTCGGGTCCGGTCTTTACATTTCCATTGCATACGGGACATTTGAAAGTGTCCGCTGCTGATGCTTCAGAACCCATAATCAAACTCTCCAGAGTCTGTATCTAAGGGCAAATTGCGCCTGAAAGCTATTTAGGGTTTGGGTGAATAAACTACTGGGCCATAATCAACTACTTTCAGGTTTTGAGCGTATTCCTAAGAAGAATCCGACTAGGTTAAACTCGATATGGATGATTATAGGAAGAAGTATACTTCCAGAGATAGTAAGAGAAATTCCAGCAATCAAACCGAGAATGGTTGCAGAGAGAACAAGAACAGGAACTGATGCGCCCATCTGTTTTGCTGGTGCTACATGAATCAATCCAAAGACAATGGCAGAAACTATTGCACCGCCTGTAATTGAAAACCAACCGAAGTTAAAAGCAAGCAACAGGGTGTTGTCCAGAATATTCTGTAAGAATCCACGAAAGTGCACTTCTTCAGCGATGCTTGCCAATAAAACTATGACAATGAAAAATGTAATGCGACCTCTCGTGTCAGAAGGCGGGTTCATTTTTTTAGGAGTTGGAGAGATATGCTGACTTACTACGACAACAACAATTGCGGCGATTAAACCGATTGTACTTGGTAGAACCATCGCCTCTAACGTGGGTAGTTGAAAACCCCAGAGAGGCAGCATGCCCATGCTCATAAGAAAGATGGCTAATAGCGATAAGCAAAGAACGACTGGACTTACTATCGCGGATGACATCCACGGATTTGTAAGGGTAATGTTTACTTCTGATTTTCGTTTCTTTGCAACGGCCACCATGACTGCAAAAGATACAGAATAGATCACCATTGAAATTACAATTCCAATCCCAAGTGCAATTAGCCATTCAATCACTGAGAAACGCACCTATCCTTCAGGTGCGATGAAACGTACCTACTGATAACTATCTCCGTTCACGTATTTTCTATCACCTCGAAATTGTGAGTAGAGTCTATTCAATACAAAACTACGAAATAGTATAAGAATGCTGAAAGGCGAAGATTTGTACAAGTACAATCTTCACACTATCAACATCTTGGTAATAATCTACCTGCGAATGTCTTCACGAAGGCGAGCCGCTGAGAACTCATCAACTCGGTCTTTAACCTCTTCACGTGCAGCTTGGTGTTTCTCAAGAAACTCCATCATCATTGGTGCGAGGATCTGTTTACATTCTCCACAAAGAATCTCTCCACCTCTGCACTTCTGCTCGATATCAGCCAGGTCTTTATCATCAGGCATGAAGATGAAGTTGTAGTATTTGTACACACTACAAATGTCAGGATCGCCACCAAGCTTACGCTGTTCGTCTACTGTGGTTCGTCCACCAGTAAAAGCAGCCATGACTTTCTTCTTCGCTTGCTTTGGAGTGTCCGTTGTGAAGACTGCAGACATGGGTTCTGAGGCGGACATCTTTCCTCCCTCCTTTAATCCAGGAACAAAGGAGCATTGAATGCTGGCGGGTTTGTAGTAGCCTAGTTTCTCCGCAACATCACGAGTGACCCTCCAGAATGGGTCTTGATCAATTGCGCATGGAATGATACATGGTGTCTTCTCACCGTAAATCCACGAATGGAGGAATGCAGGAACAGACTGAATCGCAGGGTGCCAAATAGAGCCTATGTTTGTACTGTTATCAAATCCAAATGTTGCCTTCACAGTTGAGAAGGTCACCTTTCGAGCCACTTCGACTGCAATCTCGTATAACATATCTATGTGCTCTATATCGTCAATGATGTAAGTATCCTCAGGTTCAAATCCCAATGCTAGCAAGTCAAGTGTATTCTCATAGGTATACTTTCTAACATCTTCAATACTCAGATGAGAATTGAAGAAGTACTTCTCATCATTTGTCATTTGAAAATAGAGGCGGGTCTTAAATCGGTCCTGAAACCATTTTGTGAACATCCAAGGTACTAGGTGACCGATGTGAGTATGACCGCTTGGTCCTCTTCCTGTGTAGATAACGAATTTATTACCTTTCTCATATTCGTTGAGAGTCCAGTCAAGGTCTCTATGAGAGAAGAATAGATCTCTCTCAAGTAAGACATGCTTATCTCCAGCAATCTTGTAGATTTGTTCTTTCAATTTCTCGGTAATTCGCGCGGTTCCAAACTCTTTGATGAGTCGGTCGTAATCTATTGTCCCACGGACTTCGTATGGTGTAACTACCATTTCGTCTTTTTCTTCACTCAATGTGAGTGTCTCCTTAGATGATGTATAATCTATCTAATGGTTAGTAGAATTGAACAACTGGGTATTCCAATTAAGCCTGATGGTTCAAAGTAGGAGTACAAATGGTCAAACGGTTACTCTAAAAAGGGATAATGTTAACAAAAATGAATAATCCTACTACAAAAGAGGAGACAATACGATGCGAATCGAAGACTATGAGTTCGAGCAGGAGATGACCCTCACTAATCTTGCCGACCTCTTGGAACAGATTGTTGAGCAACTTCGTAAGGGTGAAGACTTAGAGTTACCAATGCCTACCCTCCAATCAGGTACGATAGTAGTACCAATTGGAGAACCTGTGGAAACAGGACTCGAAGTCAAAATAAGAAAACAATTCGTTCATGTAAACATTGCACTTTCATGGACTCGACCAAGATTGTTAGAGGAGGCAAAATCGGATGAGTGACGATTTTCTTACAAAGGATGAAATTTTGAGTGGTTTTCTTAAGATTTTAGATTTACAGCAGAAGATTAGTGATTACATAGATAGAAAGTTATGTGGTCAATTCTGTGACCAAGCAGCAGGACCTGAAGTGACTGATGAAGAATGGATTGAGCAGAGAAAGAAGACTTTCTCATTTCTTCGAGCTCTAATGGACAAATACATGTTCTCAAAGAAATTACCGAGAGATGACCTAGGTATAATGGCTCTCGCAGTGATTGAATATTTCATTAGAATTCAACACACTTTAGCACAAGTACTAGTAATTCTTGATTCACTTCGAGGTGATGCTTTTAGTGACATCTATATGGACTCACTAACCACAATCTCATCAAAGGTGAATGAACAAATTGGCATCCTTAAACATATGATTGAAGTTAATACCAGTGATCCAGAAAGTGTCAAAGCAGATTTGGAACAAATCATCAAACTAGAAAGACAAGTTGACGAGGATAATATTGTAATCTGCCGTCAAATATCTGTCAAAACAGCTGGTGGCGATGAATCAGATTTCTCATGTTATATGATGAGAAAGATTGTTGCAGAGCTGGAACATATTTCAGATTATGTGAAAGAATGCGCTGAGATTCTTGCGGATATCTGAGGTGTGCATTCTTGGCGGATGATTTTGGAATCTATCTAGCGGTCATTATTTTAATTGCAGGTGCAGTACTTGCTAAAGTCGCAGAGAGATTTAAAATTCCGTATCCAATCCCATTGATGGTTGCTGGATTAGGAATCAAGCTCGTCATAGATCCCGAAATATTCGCAGGCATTCCGCTCTCTCTTATAGCTCAGTTAACACTTGCTTCAGTCCTTTTCTATGCAGGCCTAAATATCAATATGAAAGAACTCAGACTCTCGATCAGATCTATTGCAGTTCTTGCTACTGTTGGCGTATTTCTTACATCAATCATAGCTGGAGGAACCATCTGGCTTGCAATCCCTGGACAGGTTGGACTAATAGGAGTCGCTTTCATCATAGGTGCGATTCTCACACCAACAGACCCTGCAGCACTCTTCTCGGTTCTTGAATCAGGTGGAGTGAGAGTTAAGAGAAAACTATTCTCAATCTTGGAAGGAGAAGCTGTATTCAATGATGCAACCGCAGTTATTATTGTCATTACAGTTTTCCTCCCGTTCATTGTCCCTACACTTGCTCAACCCTGGTGGATTGTTGGAGGCCAGTTTGTCGCAAGTATAGCCCTAGGTGTGATTATTGGTCTCGGAATTGCATGGGGTATGTCACAGATACTGTTGGCCATCGAAGGAACTACGAATACATCCATAGTTACCGCAGCAACCCCTATCATTGCATATGGTTTGGGTGAATTATTTGCAGGTTTTGGAATTCATCCAGGAGCCTTAGCAGCAGTGTTTGCAGGCCTCTTCATGGCAAACTCTAGATCGATTGGTCTTCCTGTACTCCCCCAGAAATCAATGCGCGGAACAATGAAGAATGTTTCATTCGTCTTCGAGATAATTGTGTTCATCTTCTTAGGGATAAATCTAGAAACGGCAGCAATGACACCAGAAATAATAGCTGTTGGAGGTATCGTTGGTTTACTGGTGATTCTAATTGCTAGACCAATTTCAGTTTTCGCAGTGACAGCTTTTGATAAGACAATGAGCAACAGAGATCGGTTCTTTGTCAGTTGGGCGGGAGTCAAAGGAGTAGCCAGCGCAGCTTTAGCAGCAATTGTCGTTGTAGAAGTAGAAGCTGGGATAGGCGGAACAATTACTTCGATTGTCTTTATTGTAGTATTCATGAGTCTCGTCGTGCAAGGAATATCAGCACCGCGCATCGCTACAATTCTGAGTCTCATTGAGGAAGAGGATGCAGCTCAGGAAATCGCTGCGATGAGAGATGCAACTCGTCATGCTCTTCTCAAACTTGTCGATAAATATACTGAGGGAAAAGTCAGCAGTCAAATTTATAGTAGATTAAAAGCCGAGCTTGAAGAAGAGATATTCAGTCTAGAAGACGATCTACGAAAATTAGTTTCTGATAGACGGTCACGGTTGCTTGAACTTGAAATCAGAGAAGAAATCTATCGTGAAAAACTTGCTTTCTTCCAAGCTGAATATGAAAAGGGTA
The DNA here is from genome assembly GCA_018238205.1 of Candidatus Thorarchaeota archaeon. Lineage (GTDB taxonomy): Archaea > Asgardarchaeota > Thorarchaeia > Thorarchaeales > Thorarchaeaceae > SMTZ1-45. The sequence continues at coordinate 11,829 of JABCTV010000056.1, read as the reverse complement.
AAGTTCCAGAATCGCTCTACGAGGATCAGAAAAGTGAGCTACAAGCAGAGATTGATGATCTTGTTATTCAAAGACGTCCTTCGATAATTGATAAAGAGGAATAATTCAACTATACTTTCAGAGCTGAATTTTTTTGTAGGCATCAGGCAATCGAATACCAGTCTTGCCCGAGAAAACATCTCTTAGTAGCTCAATGTGTTCATCGAGATCCTTGAGTAGTTTGTCCCTAGCACTTGCTTCGATATTCGGCTCAACCATCCAGATAGTCAGATAATTGCTGACTACGCCTATATCGATGGCACTCTCTTCGAAGTCACGGAAGATTGTGAGTTTAACAAGAAACTCAGACTCGTACATATTTAGAATATCACGAACACTAATCATAATCAGATCAAGGAATCCAACCAGGTCTTCGAGCTCTGGAGATTCTGAGAGGTCTCCACGCATGGTTTCAGTTAGAGTCTGGATACTTGTTGAAGTGTGTCTGAGATTTTCAAACATGTGCATCAGCTTTGTGAACTCTCTGATAGAAGATTCCAAAGAAGGCACAAGTCTATCGTACAAATTAACAAGTAATATTCCCTTGGAGTTCTCTCGGATATTCTGAAAGCCACCTAATTTTCCAAGAGGTCCATCCAAGTGTTCAATCTGCATTATTGTGTTGGTAACTGCTTGAATGGCTTTGGCAGACTTACGCTGAATGTTTGACCATTTTTCTACAAATGTATCAAGACCCTCGCGGAGGTCGTCAAGCGTGTCCAGGTAGTTTGCCAAGTGGTAATCGACTCCGAGTGTTAATTTCATTTCAGACCATATAAGAGATTCTAAGGGACATAAATCACCAGGAACAAAGATGATGGATCAGTTACGTAAGCTTCAGTAAATCTCACCTAGAGATGATCCCACGGATGCGATCCTGCTTGTGCACAAGAATATCTTGGTATTTTTGGAAAATAGGAACTATGATATCCGCAGGTGGGGTTTCATCAATAATGGGTGCGTCAGGTTTTACTCTGACGACTCATGATCACTTCGAATACTTTAGTCACGATGGAGAGTTTTGGATCTAGAGTCTTTGTCTCAAGCCTCGCAATATACGATTGAGAAACTCCAACTTCTATCGCTACATCTCCTTGAGTCATCCTAATCAGTCGTCGAAGATTCTGAAGGCTATCTACTGTCAGAATATCGATCGAAGTTCAAATATCCAGTGAATAGATGCGCCACAGGAGATCTTCTAATTCTCCCTTGGTCATAGCATCTAAGCGATCCCAGTTTAACTTGATTGTTGCAATCCCTTTTTTCACCTTCTTCTTTGGTTCCAAATCAGATAATGCAGCTACCACTGCGTTAGCTCTTTCGAAATCAACTTTGATTGTAGCATATTGAAGACGAATACCATTTGGGAAGTTGTACCAAGGCGTTCCTGGACCATAGGCGTCTTTGCATCTCTCAATTCTCATCATCTTCCAATCATGGAGCATGAGCTCCTCTTGCCAATTCTCTGGAATCTCCATTCATACTAACCTCTTCTTCTAGACTAAATCATGTGCTTAAAATCAATACTAATACTGGACTCAACTTTGACCAAGTGATTTTATTCAAGGCGTTTAATCAACCTTCTGTTCTACCTTAAGGATTATCAAAAAACATGGGAGTATGATATCACCGAGTGTGGATCAGGTTAGCTTGAGTAGATCAGACCTCGTAATGATTCCACGAATACGACCTTGGCTCTGAATAAGAATCGCTTGATATTTTTGAAAGAGTGGTGTGATGACATCGATGGGTGTTGTTTCATCTATCATAGGCACCCCCTCAGGACTCATCACTGCTTGTACTGATAACTCACTCATGTTATGTCTGAGGTTCCTTATGATATCGCGCTCGGTGATAATGCCTACCATCTTAGTTCCGCGGAGCACAGGAATCTGGGAATACTTATGTTTCTGCATTAGTCTAACAGCTTTTGCTGCAGGGTCTCTATCATCAATAGTTAATGGATCACTTGTCATTATATCATAGCAATTTTTACCCTGTCGACTCGTCAACACTTCGAATATCTTATTCACAATGGAGAGTTTTGGATCTAGAGTTTTTTTCTCGAGTCTTGCAATATACGACTGAGAAACCCCGACTTCGATGGACAACTCCGCCTGAGTCATACCAACTTCTCTACGGAGGTCCACGAGGCTATTAATCGTCATCATTTGCATTCATTTCTGAATATTCTCAAGAGTAATAAAAATCTTTGGAATATTACCCATGAGAATGACCCATAACAAGTTATTTATGGGAATTTCTTCGCGCCCGATGGAAAGACGAGTTGATTATTATGAATTTGAAAGTCACGCGCGGAGCCGGACCGTCCGTCGATAAGCTCGAAGTAGAAATTGTGGAAAGAAAAGGCAAGGGACATCCGGATACCCTAGCAGATAAGGCAGCCGAAGAATTGAGCGTGCGCCTTAGCGAATATTACATGGAAATTTTTGACCAAGTTCAGCATCATAATGTTGACAAGGTTCTCATAGTTGGTGGGCAATCTAACGCCAAGTTTGGAGGCGGAGATGTCATTGAACCAATTTACATTCTCATGAGTGGTAGAGCAGTAGATGTTGTTGACAGGGATTATTCACGTCAAGTCCCAGTTGGAAAATTTGCGGTTGAACACACAAGAGAATGGTTGAGCAAGGACCTCCCACATCTCGATGTGAACTCTGATGTTATCATCGATTACAAGATTCGCGCAGGGAGCACAGATCTTGTGGGAAACTTTGACCTTGAAACTGGCATCCCTCGAGCAAACGATACTTCCTTCGGTGTTGGATACGCCCCAATGTCACCCCTCGAGCTAATCACTTTGGAGTCTGAAGAATTACTCAACAGTCCAAAGGTGAAGAAGCAGTGGCCCCAGATTGGTGAAGACATCAAGATCATGGGAACACGAATCGACGATAAGATTCACGTTCAAGTAGCCGCAGCTATCATTTCCACTGAAACCAAGGACAAGAACGAGTATGCTAGTGTCATGGAAGGTATCGTCGATATTGTTTCAGATCATGCTGTGAAAATCACTGATATGGAAGTGGAGGTCAGTGTGAACACTGCAGATAGTCCTGCAGATGATCTCTATTATCTCACTGTCACTGGAACTTCAGCAGAACACGGCGATGATGGGCAAGTTGGACGTGGCAATCGTGCAAATGGTCTCATCACACCTTACAGACCAATGACTCTTGAAGCAGCAGCTGGAAAGAACCCTGTATCACATGTTGGGAAGACTTACAATGTTGCCGCCCGCGAAATCACAGAACGCGTTTACAAGGAACATCCTGACCTTGCACAGGTCTACTGTTATCTCGTAAGCCAGATTGGAGCACCTATCACTGAGCCAAAGGCAATCAACGTTGAACTCTATGGAGATTGTGATCTGGACAAGGTAAGAAAGTCTGTCGAATCCATAACTGATGAAGTGATTGGCAAACTACCTAATGTCTGGAAAGGTTTCGTCAAGAGAGAATATCAGCTCTGGTAAGAATTTCAAAAACAATAGAAACGAGTAGGGTACTAACGACTGTACCCTACATCGCTCTTTTTTTCAGTTATCGATTCCAAGGAATTTCAGGAATGCCTTGTTGTTCATTTTGCGACCGAGAAAATCTTTGACCATCTCATCGGGGTCTCGACTCCCACCTGGTGCAAGAATCTTCTCTCGATATTCAAGACCAGTTTTTTCATCTAGGCATCCATTCGCTTTGAACTTCGTGAAGATGTCCTCGGCATATACTCTAGACCAGAGATAACCGTAGTAACCAGCTTGGTATCCTCCCATGAGATGACCGAAGTTAGCATCAGGGGTTGTGTCAGGAGGAATTTCAAACCCGGTAATTTCTTCAAACTTCTTGTACCACTCTGCAGTAGTATCCTCAACTGGAGTAGTATGGAAATACATGTCAATCAATGAGTAGAAGATTTGTCGTATTGTAAGAACACCAATATCAAGTAGCTTCGCATCCAACATTCGTTTTAGAAGGTCAGCTGGTAGCTTCTTGTCAGAGTCCTCAAAGTGTCCTGACATGAGAGTGAGAACTTCTTCTTGCCACGACCAGTTTTCGAACATGTGTGACGGTGTTTCAATGAAATCGGGCAAGACACCGTCAAGTCCTAACGCAGCGTAGTTCGTGGTGTTAGTAATGACATGCATGAGATGTCCAAATTCATGGAAGAAGGTTTCTACTTCAGAGTGAGTTAGCAATGAGGGTTGACTCTCGGTAGGTTTCTGAAAGTTCGCGACCATTGAAGTAATTGGTAGCAGTATCTTCCCATCTTTGAAGCGCCTATCCAGAAAGTTGAACACTGCATAATGTTTGAACTTACCTTCTCGGGGATAGAGGTCAAGATAAAATACACCCATTGTATTTCCAGAAATTTTGTCGATTACTTTGAACTCCTGAACTTCTTCGGACCAGACATTAGGATTCTTGATTTCAATGAATTCAAGATTGAGCACTGTTTGATATACCTCTAGAACTCCATTCACGACTCGCTCCATGGGGAAGTATTGCTTCACCTCATTTTGGTCAACTGAATATTTTTCCTTCATCAGCAACTCATGGTAGAAGAAAAGATCCCAAAGCTCAAACTTCACTTCATCCACTGGAGTACCAGTATTCTTTGCCTTCAACGCCTTTAGTACTTCAAGTTCCTTCTCTTTGAGTGGAATGAGCTTCTTGTTCAAGTCGTTCATGAAGTCGAAAATACGGTCTGGTGTTTTTGCCATCTTGATACTAATCTGATATTCTGCAAAATTATTGAATCCAGCAAGTTTTGCTAAGCGATCTCTCAGGGCAAGTGCGTCAGATAAACGCTCACTGTTCTCCTTCCCACCTCGCTGATACTGAGCAATTTGCATTTTCTTCCTAGTTTCTGGATTCTTCGCATAATTCAAAACTGGAACAAGGACTGGATAATCCAATGGCAGTGGATAGACATCGCCATCTTTCTCAATATGCTCATATACCTGAGGAGGCACTCCTTCAAGTTCCGCCTCTGTACATGGTACAGTTGTAGTAATCTCATTGAGAACCCGACTATAATCTGCACTAAGAACTGTAATGTTGTTTGAAATTTCAAGAAACTCTTTGCGCTCATCATCAGGTAATCCTGCACCACGATGTCTAAATTGTTCAAGAGCTTTCTTGAGAAGGGTTTTATCCTCGTCTCCGAAAGTATCAGCAATCGGCTCGAGTTTTACAATTACATCATAGAGGTCCTTTCTGCCCCAGATTTCATTTGAGAATTTTCGTGCTTGTTTCTCAACATTATCACATGCATCTCTCTGAGCTTTGTCTATTGACACATATTTCAGAAACAAAACTGGACCTAGTAATTCACCCAAGAGTCCTCCGACTTCTTCAAATTCTTGAAGGGTTGCAAGGGTCTCTTTACCAGGTGGAGTCTTAGCAATCTCATCTAATGACTTCTTTGCTACTTCAATTGCATCATCCGCAATGGTCTGTATTTTTGATGATTCTATTGTCCAATCCATTCTGCGGATTATTCCATCGTCTGTCATAATCTGCTGGGATAGTCTTTTTCTATTTAAGGGCGTCTTTACACGCTATTCACTCAAATTCTCATGCTAATTTTAGAACTTGGAAAGGTGGACTTCCTTGTAATATGTTTTTTAAGGACTCAGGTATAGATTCCAGTCAGGTCAACCCTAAACGTCATGCCATAGGGTTGTAAATTATCAGGAGAATTAACATATGGGCAAAGTCACAGACCCAATTGCTAAGAGAATTAGAAAGAAGGCCGCCAAGGACATCAAAGGAGGTTTCTTTGGCAAGATTACCCACTACATCCCAGGATGGCACGGGTATCAAGAGAAGAACGAGCGGCGCGCCGCTGACAAAGTCCTCCGTGAGTTCATTGCAGACCAACTTCGTCTTGTAAAGCAAGACCTAGAAAAGCTGCAAATGATGGTCGTCGATTACAATCTCAGCAAGACTTGGGAAACCTTCGACAGGATGCTCAATCTTACAGATAAGATAGAGAGCGGAATCAGATATGCGGATTACGGTTACGCAGCTTGGGGCTCCAAGGAGAAGATCAATGAGAAAGAACTCGACCAAGTCTACGAGTTTGATGCAACACTCCTTGAGGATATTGGTGCCATAAACGATGTCGCCGAAGAATTTCAGGAAGAGATGAATCAAGGCAAGTTCGATGAAGCCTGGAATTACACATTCCGTATGTGGACCGTCATGCAGCGTCTCGAAGAGAAATGGAATCAGAGAGAAGGCTACATGAAAGGTTACCAAGATTAATTTCTATGAATGGATTGGGAGCTAGTCTCCCATCTCCATCATTCTTTTTCTTAATCTAGATGATTCTATTCGTCAGCCCGGGCCTTATCGAACCAACTTGGATGTTTTGCGATCGCGTCTTCAGCATTCAGAACTGTAATCTTCAATTCAGGAGATTCAACAATTTCTAGCTTCACGAACTTTGCGGCTCGTTCAATCTTGCCATATCCGAGAAGGTTCTCAATCTGTTGTATCTTTCGCGCTTCGGTCATAAACTCATGTGGGTCGTCAATAAATTCGAGGGCATCCCAGATTTCTTCAAGGAGAAAGAAGACAAGCTTGAGTTTGTAAAATGGAGCAGCCACTTGCTCAAGGACTGAGTCGATCAGTCCTCGATCCCACTTCATGGTCCAAGTATCAATGATATCGTAGAGGGTCGTTGTCATGCTATTTTGTAAATTACAAAGTGAGCCTAAAAGAATTCCTCTGAAAATAATCGAGATGGGAATACTACTTGATACCGAGGTCTCTCAGAGCACGATGAATCAGTGACATGTGTAGAAGTCGGTCACAAGTTACGCAAAGAAAAGCATCAGGACCCATCCATTCAACACCAGCATTGAAATCTATAGGACTACCACAGCTAGGACATCTCAGATCTCTACTTTTTTCTGAAGATAGGAATTCTCTGGTTACTGATCGAAAATGAGTTTCTCGTGGAACCATTTTTGAGCTTTCTGGGCGAGCAAAATCTCTAGTTGGTTTCTGTTTGAATTTATCCATTGGTGGGGTCTCCATTTAATGGATACATGAATCTTGAACTATAAGACTGAGCAATACGCGTAAGGGATCATATGCACTCGTTCCAACTACCTGGAAAGCGAATAAAGAAAGGAAAAGGAGGGAGTCCTCCCTTTCCCAAGATTGTTTTACAATTACTCGAATTTCTTTGCAATCTTAGCCATCCCGTAGATGTACAGAATGATCAAGAGAATCGCTCCAAGGTTAGAATTACCCAAGTTGTACATACCCGCAAAGAATCCAATGGATCCGGAGCTCCATGGAAGGGTTGCAGCCCAATAATTGAAGATAGAAGCGTAGAGGGCGTATGTAATTGCATTGAATGTAATTCCGATTAGGAATGTCAATACCATGAGCATGTAGAAGATCTTTGCGAGATCACCGAAGTAGCCGCCAATCTTCTCAGGTAAGAACATCTTGAAGATGTTAAAGAGACCGTAAGTCATGAGACATACTGCAAATGCAACCATGATACCTCCACCCAAAAAGATGAACTGTGGCATAACATGATTCATACTGGTATTCCCAATCATACCATCAATACCAAGTGGTCCAGCATATATGAAAATAGCAATTACTAGCAGTAACCCTTTCACGAAGTGGAAGAGATTCCTGACTAGGTCCCAATTTCCTACTCGGTCCTCAAGAAATGGTGCAATGAAGAACAGTAGACCGACTATTAGGACTAAGACTGCTGGAATTGCCATCAATGGTTCTAAAGCCATCCATATCGCCGAATTCAGGATGAGGGAAAGACCAAGACAAAGCCATGCCATTGTTTCCTTTTCGATTGCATAGTACAAAGGAAATAGGAGCCCAAGCACTAAGCAAAAATAGTAAATCCAAGTCAGTCCAACATTAGTAAGTACATGCGCAGACAAATATGTCCACGGTAAATAAATCAAATAGAACAGTACTAATGCAATAGCTGACATATATTGGATTATCGTTTTGAAATCAAATTCGTCACTCAATTTTCTTTTCTCCTTGGCCCAAAGGGCCCACGCAATTACGCAAATCTATGTTAAAGTAATATAAATCGGTGTTGTTTTTGTAAAGTTCAGTTCGGCAATAGTCGACCTGATTGTGTTAGTTAGAATATTCGAGGCTGTTTTTGGCGCGGTTTAACTATCAAATTGGAGAAGGGGCAACTGTGGTTACTACAACAGAGGCTATACCTGTTTTCTGAATATAGTTAATGATAGTTAACCTGACTTGAAGTGTTTTGATTGTCTACCAGTCTGAAGTAATATATTCATATCAGTGTGGCATTGGCAAGTACGTTTGCAGGGAATATTCCAAAATCTTCAATTTTCAGTTTAGCTACAATCAAATTAATAATTGGTGTCAGTTAAATAGGCCTTTGTAGGAAAAACATATGGTGCAAACGAGTGTATCAGAGATACTCAAGTTCAAAACCTGAAGACCAAGAGAACTCAGGGCCTTGCCCTAGCACACGATTTCTAAATGAAGCCAAGTACATGACCGGCTTGCTCCTTCAAGATGCGAGTAATCAGCTTGATAGAGTAGAGATTCTATCGCAACAAAAAATGATGTCTGATGCACTAGATACACTTTGGCATGAAGTGGAAGATGGAAGTGTTAGGGTGAATTCCATTGCAGTTCTTCGAGCAGCGAAGATTGTTTCCTGTCCTGAAATAGGAAAACGTCTCAAGGATCCCAGTATAGACCATGCAAAGGTACTGAGAGACCTCCGCATTCTCATTAGCACGTTTGAATACATCATCAAACCAGAGCGCACCTGATACCTGATGGAAAGACTCATTCATTGATTTGTTATTTCTCTAGCCTGATTGTTATGAAGGTTACAATGCTTGGTACAGGAACATCATATCCAGATCCAGACAGAGTTCAATCAGGAATACTCATTGAGATTGACGGTGAAAGTATTCTCTTTGATATTGGACCAGGAGTCTTCCACAGGTTGACTCAGCTTAATGTGGATTTGAGCTCGATATCGTCCATTTTCCTATCGCATTTTCATGTCGACCATTGTTCTGATTTTCTAATGCTTTGTCAGAACCTATGGCTAAGTGGACACGACAAACCACTGAATATCTATGGACCACCTTCAATTAGACAATGGATTAGAGGTATCTTTGATATCGCGTTTCCATACGCTCGTGATAGATTGATCATCAATGTGGCAGTCTTGAAAGAACACGAAGCAGTTCAGGTGGGAGAAGCAACTATCTCGAATGTACCCACAGTTCATGGAAATATGGAAACTCGGGCATTGAAAATTGAATGGAGAAACCGTTCGTTTGTCTATTCATCAGACACAGCACCCTGTCGCGATGTTATTGATCTCGCCAAGGGAGCAGATGTTCTTGTTCATGAATGTAACTGGCTGGATGGACCAAATCCAGAGGGGGTTCACACAACACCAAGTGAATTGGCTCAGATTGTTGAAGAGGCCTCTCCTAAAAAACTAGTTTTGACTCATGTATCACCAGAAGTTGTTGATAAGAAAGACAAGGTCCTTGAGATTATTAGCCGCCGAACAAATGCAGAGGTTATCATGGGAGAAGACCTGATGTCATTTGAGATTTAGTAGCGAAAAGTCGGTGGACCCCACATTCTCTTTATGTTTGACATTCCGAGCACTCCACCCATAATGAACATGGGAGTCCATGATGTGAGATCTAGAAATTCAGGTAGAATCAATGGATCAATCTGTTGCGATATTGCAAGCCCATTGATTACTAGGATTGCAAAGAAAACCATTGAATAAATCAAATTGATTATTGCAGCCTGACGTGCAAACTTGTATTCGTATGTTTTGTTAACATGATTAGTATCTTGAATCAGTCGAATCACGAAGAACAGCATTATGGCAATAACCGGGGGAAACCCTAGAGCCCAATAGAACGCATATGTCACAAGCACGGCAATAGTATAGAATAGATAATTGACCAAGGGGTTGAATCCTCTTACTGGAGGACGTTTATTTTCAGGTTCAGTTTTCTCTTCAGGGATTGGGGTTTCTTCGCTCAAGATTTCACACAGTCGAATTAGTATACTATATGCTAATAATAGACCGCTTGAAGGCAAGGCTTTGCATAATAACACTCGCAGAGCATACCATGTCAATGTTTAAAACCTATGAAAACTGTACTCAATCAGAACTCGATTATTAACGGGTGTTATTATATGGCAGATGCAATTGAATGGACTAATGCCAGTCCTGACCACTTAGTCTGGAGATATCCAGACAACCGAATAAGTTGGGGCTCACAACTGATTGTAATGGAAAACCAGGCAGCCATCTTCTACAGAGATGGACAAGCTCTGGATACTTTCCTTGCGGGCCGCCACAAACTTACCACCAGTAGCATGCCAAGCCTTGCTGGATGGTTACAAAAGAAGATCAAGGGAGACGTCTTTGAAGCCACTTGTATCTTCATTTCCAGATCCCAGTTCCAAGGCAAATACGGTGGAAGAGGACAAACAAGCGATCTTGCACCACTCATGTTTCATGGCAACTTCTGGTTCCGCGTAAAGGAACCCAAAATCTTTGTGAATGAAGTCGTATCTAATCAGAACGCTTTCAGCACCAAGAAGGTCAATGACTTCCTTCGCTCATTTATGAATGAGAGAATCATCGACGAATTTGCTCACTTTGGCCTGCAAGCTGTTTTCACACAGCTTGACGAAACCTCTCTAAAGGTCAAGACCAAGGTCAGAATGAACTTTGAAAGAATCGGGCTTGAGCTCGTAGATTTGAAGTTTGAGGGTCTCGACACGACCGAGAAGTATCGAGAGCGTCTTTTCTTCATGCAGACAGGTGGAGTAAGTGGAAGAGACCTGATGGCCTCAGAAACCGTCAAGTCATCAGCTGAATCTCTTGGAAAGAGTCCCGGTGCCGGCTTTGGTGCAGGCATGGGCTTCATGGCAGGAGCATCAGGAATGATGGGCGGTGGTGGACAACAAGGTGGAGGCGGTGGCGGTTCAGCCCCAGCCGGTGCTAAGTTCTGTCCTAACTGTGGTACTGCTCTCAGCGGTGCGAAGTTTTGTCCCAACTGTGGTACAAAAGTCGGATAGTAGAATAATATTGGTTGGGTGTTTTTGCCCAACCAGTTCTCGTTTTTTCACATTTCATTAATTCACTAGTCGAGTGAGTGTAGGATGTCTAAAGAAAAGGATGGTTGAGGGTGAAACCATAGCAGGATTAGGATTCAAAAAAAAAGTTTGGAGCAGCCCAGAAAAGGGCTGCCTTAAGCTGACTATTCTCGTTTTTTGAGAACGATCACAATAACTATGACAACTACTGCTCCACCAGCAAGGATCATGATTGTGATCATAACTGTATCAGGTATCTGATCTGTCGATGTAGTATTTGTCGTATCGGTTGTTGGATTATCTGTGGTCAAGGGGATTGATGCTTCAGCATCGTTTCCAGCTCCATCATAAGCTCTTACCATGAGAGTATGATTGCCATCGTCTACTGTTGAGGAGTCCCATTCCAGTTCATATGGTCCAGTGTTGTCCGTACCAATGAGTACACCATCCAGATAGAACTCGATGTAGTTAATTCCACTTCCAACGTCGCTAGCTGTCGTAGTTATCGACACCATTCCCGAGATGGTTGCATCAGGAGCTGGCGCTGTGATTGCTACTACGGGAAGTACTGGATCAGTCACCATGTAGGAATAGCACAGACCGTCATTGTCATCAACATACGAGAAACCTAGAAGGT
>JABCTV010000055.1 GCA_018238205.1 Candidatus Thorarchaeota archaeon | reverse complement strand
CTGAGAGTGGCGAGGCATCTCCAGAGATCTATGTGCGTAAGGGTATCGTAAACGTGACCAAGAAGCATGTACCTTTCAGAACGATCACAAACATCTCTTCGAGAGCTGGTATTCTCGACAGACTGTTCGGTATTGGGAATGTTGAGATTCAGACTGCAGGATATTCTGGAGGTCCGACTGGACAAGCAGGACCTGAAGAGAAACTTGAAGGAATCAAAGCATTTGAGGAACTCACACATTTCGTGTTAGGTGAACTCAGAAAGTTCAGAGACCCCTATACAACTGGTACTGAAGTTGTCTTTCCAAGAGATGAACAAGTACCCAGAATCGATGGTTCTCTGGATGATGAAATTCTCTCTGCAATACGAGATATTCGAGAGATCCTTAGGACAAAGCTGTAATAGTATGAAGCGAGGTTAGGAAAATGGAAAGCGAAGACGGTCGTATCATCAAACCACCTATGGAAGATGTAACCAGTGGAAGGGTGTTCAAACCAGATACCAGATTCTACTACAAACAATGGTTCGGAGCAATTATGACTGCAGGATTCCTTTGGTTAATTGCAGTCGGATTACTCATCTTGGGTGATTTTATCCATGTGATGGAAACTGAACCTGCTGACGGATGGGGGACCTTCTTTGCTATTTTCTTTGACGTTCTTCCTATCCTCAGCTTCTGGTATGCCATCTCACTTGTATTCTGGTTATTGCCACTCATGATTGGAATTTACTTCTACACACGAAACATAGAGTACAGTGTCATATCTAAATCGGGAACTGTCATGCCAGAGATCTATGTGAAGAAGGGATTGGTCAATATCACTCGAAAACATGTCCCGTTCAGGACTATTACTAACATAAGTTCACGAGCAGGACCCATTGATAGATTATTTAGTATAGGTACGGTAGAGATACAGACTGCAGGATTCTCTGGAGGCCCAAGTGGTCAAGGTGGGCCTGAAGAAAAACTAGAAGGAATAACGTTCTTTGAAGAAGTAAGGGACTTCATCTTACAGGAACTACGCAAATTTAGAGACCCCTATGTTGTGGGTACAGAAGTAGTTCACCAGCGTGAAGATCCAGTACCCAGATTGAGTGACAGTCTAGACGACGAGATGCTCATTACATTACGTGAAATCCGAAGTGTCTTAGAACGAATCGATCAAAAGTTGGACAAGGAGGAGAAGTAAGAATGGCTGGAGAAGGTAAAGTAATCAAGCCTCCAATTGAGAACGTAGCAAGTGGGAAGATAATCAAACCATCGAAAGCCTTTCGAAACAAGATGTGGTTCACAGGAATCTTTACAGCAATCATGCTTTGGGTAGTTATCTTTGGTTCCTTTACTCTAGTTTTGTGGCTTGTTGATTGGTTTTCAGGGACCAGTAGTGCGTTACTATTTGATGCTTGGTGGACAACTCTAAACGTCTGGTATTGGGTCATAACAGCAATTTGGTTGATTCCAGCCATCATCATAGTCCCAATTTACCTCCGTTCAATTGAGTATTCGGTCATAACAGAAGAGGGTACGACCGCAAGTGAGATTTTTGTGAAAAAAAGGAATCATCAACATCACTAGGAAGCATGTTCCATTTCGCACTATAACCAATATCTCGTCGAGATCAGGTCCTTTCGATAGATTGTTTGGAATTGGTTCGATTGAGATAGAAACCGCAGGGTATTCTGGATCTATGACCTCGGCGGAAGAGAAGTTAGAGGGAATCACCTTCTATGAAGAACTCCGCGACTTCATTCTGAGAGAATTGAGAAAGTTCAAGGGTTCTTATGTCACAGGAACCGAGGTTGTTCATCCTGAAGAAGAGCCAGTCCCACGGAGCGATGATAGTCTAGAGGATGAGATTCTGCTGGTTCTTCGTGAGATTCGAAATCTATTGAGAAAGGAAAAAGAGTGAGGAACATACAGCATGGCTCAGGAAGAAGGGCGCGTGATACGACCACCAATCGAGCAGGTCACTAGTGGTAGAGTATTCCAGCCAACTAATGCATTCATTGGGAAGAAAATGCTCAAGGCTGGAATCGTTATGATTTTCATCGGGATAGGTCTGCAATTACTATTCATAGGTTTTACAAATCCATTATTCTTGGAAATCATCCTCGATCTATTTGAGCCAATAGAGCTCCTAATCTTCTTAGGATGGGAATCAGCCAATCTCGTTTACATCATAGTTGCAACAATCGTATTCGTAACTGGGTCTGTGTATGTATACATCTACGTAAAGAGAATCGAGTATTCAGCTATGGGAATGTCAGGGGATACTATGCCTGAAATTTACACAAAGCGTGGAATCATCACCATTACGAAAAGACATGTCCCTTTTCGTACAGTAGTGCATGTAGAAACGCGCAGAGGGATCTTTGACAGAATCATGGGTATAGGAACAGTTCTGATTGAAACTGCAGGAGGGTCGACAGGTCAGCAAGTACCTGGTCTTGTACCTCTTCTTATTCAGAGATTTGGAGGGGGTAACAAGAGCGAGGAACGCATTGAGGGAATAAGGTTTCATCAAGAACTGCGGGACTTCATACTGCGAGAGATGCGAGATTTGGGAAGTTCATCATTAGTGCATGAGCCGAAAGGTAGGAAACGCATCTTCACCAACCAAACGCTTGAAGCTTTCAAAGAAGTTAGAGATGCTTTGAAAGAAACAAGAGGGACTTCAGCTAAAGCGTAAGGTCGAAAATGTCCATAATTTTCCCGAAATTAGCAAGACTCCTCTGAGCTTCTTCTCTTGGTCTTACTTCAAAGACGTATTGAGGTTTTATGGCTAGTTGACTTAGAAATTTCAGTGTTGGTTCAAAATCGATTAGTCCATTCCCTATCACTTGGTGAGCTCCAATTTGGGGAATAACATCGTGAATATGAACTACTTCAATAGAGCTCTGAAATCTCTGAAATAGATTCCAATCGTCTGTCCTGATTTTTAAATCTGGACCATATAGCTTTGGAATGTCAAGACAGAGTTTCAGACCCTGCGGAATAAGATGCTCAATAACCTCCCGTACATACGAGGTCCAATTCACATTCTCTATGACTAAACGAACATGGGGACGCGCATGTTCCAGAAGTTCCGAAAGATTTTCCCGAAGTGTTGTGGCATAGGTTTCACGATGTTTTTCACCAAAACTATCGGATGGTTGATTGCCTGCCTTTCTGTAGCTAGGTGGGGATCCTGCATGAATTACA
This sequence comes from Candidatus Thorarchaeota archaeon, assembly GCA_018238205.1. GTDB lineage: Archaea > Asgardarchaeota > Thorarchaeia > Thorarchaeales > Thorarchaeaceae > SMTZ1-45. Next base: position 14,345 of record JABCTV010000055.1, on the reverse strand, counting down.
ACATTAGTGGGACCAGTACTGATTTCTCGAGCAAGGTTAATGACTTGTTTAAAGTAAGATAGAATACCTGCTCTTACTGAAGGATATGTCGACATTAAACTGACATCATCACCAGGCGCATGAAATCCCCACTCAATGGAAAAGCTCCGTGACATATCTCGAAGTTGTGTTCGTTCTTCAGTGGATATCTTCTCAGGGGAGAACGTGGGAACACCAATATCTGGAACAATTCCGTTCCAGTTGTTATGAGAGGCATAGGTCAGTGCATCTGTTAGTGAATCATCATAAATCAAATGATAGGCACGACGAGTAGGAAATCGCATACAGAATGCTTGTAATTGATGCTTATGAGGTTGACTGGATAGTTTCCTCAAAGTTTCCCATAAGGCGCCCGCTTGAGAAATTCTCCATGTCCAACCTTACCGACGAACTTACCATCTTCTGCCACTACTTTGCCCTTTGAAATTGTTACTGCAGGATAACCCATGAGTTTCCAACCTTCAAAGGGACTCCAATCACAATTTGTCTGTAGATTTTCAGCTTTCAATGTAACCTTCTTCTCTGGATCAAAGACAACAATATCAGCGTCACTACCGATTGCAATAGTTCCCTTCTTGGGATACATACCAAATAGCTTTGCGGGATTGGTGCTAACAAGGGAAACCAATTGATTTACAGTGAGCCCGCGCTTTCCAACGCCCTCAGTATACATCAGAGGGACCATGGTTTCAACGCCAGGCATTCCAAAAGGTATCTTTCTGAAGTCACCATTCCATGCAGCTTTCTGTTTGGTGTCAAAAGTGCATGTATCAGTGGCGACTATCTGAACATCTCCATTCAACAATCCTTTCCACAATCGTTCGCTATCATGAGGTTTCTTAACCTGTGGACAAGTGGCGAAGAGGTGTCCATTTTCACCCTTGAAGACTTCATCATCCAATAGTAAGTATTGAGGACAGGTTTCAGCATAGACATTGACTCCACGTTCCTTAGCAGCATGCACAGCATCTGCTCCCGCTCCAGTAGACATATGGACAATGTAGAGTTGACCACCGGTGACCTCTGCCCATTTTAAGGCTCGAAGTATCGCCTCTTCTTCTGTGTAATCTGGTCGGGAGAGTGTGTGTCCATAAGCACCCCATTTTTCCTTCTCTTTAGCATACCTTTCGATTAGCATGTCTAGTACGTCCACACTTTCTGCGTGGACTCCAATGTGACCACCATGTTTGGCAGTTTCTTCTAATGCGCCGAAAAGCATGCCATCATCAGCCATCCAACCCTCATTCTTGTAGATCATGAACATCTTGAAGGTGGGAATTCCGTAATCTATGACCTGTTTAATCTCAGCCTGAGTCTTTTCGTTCCAGTCTGTGATTGCAGCATGTAATCCATAATCGACACATACATTCGGGTCAGCTTCAGCTCTTCGAGCCTCAACTGCTTCCATAATCGAGTGACCTTTCGCCTGGATTGCAAAATCAATTAATGTCGTAACTCCACCACACGCAGCAGCCTTTGTGCCATTTTCAAAGTCATCAGCAGAGATAGTACCTGAGAAAGGAAGTTGCAGGTGAACATGTACATCAATTCCGCCTGGAAAGACATACTTCCCCTTTGCATCAATGACCTTAGTATCAGCTCCAGGGCTTAGATTTGATGCAATAGTATCGATTTTCCCATCACGGACTCCAACATCCGCCACATATGTATCAGATGCTGTTACTACCTTGCCATTCTTGATAATGAAATCTAACTCAGTCATAGGAAGTCCTTCAAATTCCATTAGCTTACTTAGCATAAATCGATTTTGGAAACCTCTATTAGATGCGAGAACCCGTATTGAATCTCCTTTGTTCAGGAGAGATAGTTGTGAGAAATGTACGCGTAGGACTAGTACAGGCAAAGTGGGAATATGATATTTCAAGTGACGATGCCATTGCTGAAGGCATCGAGAATATGATACAGAAACATGAGAGATTTGCAGCAAAAGCAAAACAGCAGGAAGTTCAGATTCTGTGTTTCCAAGAGTTGTTTTATGGACCCTACTTCTGTGCTGAACAAAATCGAAAATGGTACAAGTACACACAACCAATTCCAGGTCCTCTTACTGAACGTATGCAAAAACTAGCCAAGAAGAACAACTTAGTCCTAATTGTCCCAATGTATGAAGAAGACAAGGTGCCAGGAGTCTATTACAACACTGCTGCGGTTATCGATTCAGATGGTACCTATCTTGGTAAATTTAGAAAAATGCACATTCCTCATTTAGATCCGGGATTCTGGGAAAAGTTCTATTTCCGTCCAGGTAATCTTGGTTATCCTGTCTTTGATACTGCAGTTGGAAAAATTGGAGTGTACATCTGTTATGATCGTCACTTTCCTGAGGGGGCAAGGGCACTTGGATTGAATGGTGCAGAAATCGTATTCAATCCATCAGCGACTGTGGCTGGGCTTTCAGAGCATCTTTGGAGTATAGAACAACCAGCTCATGCAGTTGCTAATGGCTACTTTGTTGCAGCGATTAATCGAGTAGGAGAAGAGCCTTGGAAAACAGGTCACTTCTATGGAAGCTCGTATGTTGTAGATCCACGAGGACAGATGCTTGTCAAAGGGTCTCGTGACCAAGAAGAGCTTGTAGTTGCAGATGTTGACCTAGATATGATCCGTGAGGTTCGTAATGTCTGGCAATTCTACAGAGACCGCCGTCCAGATAGCTATGGTAGTCTGACGGATATCTGAGAATTATTTCTCGACCTTTGAGAAGGCATCACCGAGTATAGAACAGGCTTCATCTATCTGCTCACTAGTGAGTTCTAAAGGTGGTTGGAGCCTAACAACATTATTGTCTAGACCACCTTTGCCAATGAGCAATCCCTTCTCTCGACAATGTTCCATTACCTGTAACATTTCCTGAATTGCAGGTTCCTTTGTTTCTCTATCTCGTACCAGTTCAATACCCAACATCATACCTTGACCACGTACGTCTCCTATAATCTTGTGATCTTCTTGAAGCGCCTGAAGTTTCTTCTTCAACTCGTTTCCAAGTTTTGATGCCCGCTCCAGGTAGTTGCTCTCTTGGATAATATCAATTACAGCAACAGCAGCTGCACATGAGAGAGGATTACCTCCAAAAGTAGCAAAGGCATCAGCAGTAGTATAGTCATCTGCTAATTCGGGACGAGTGACAAAACCACCAATTGGTATTCCGCTTCCGAATCCCTTTGCTAGAGTTATGATATCTGGTTCAACTCCAACATGCTGTATTCCCCACCATTTGTCACCAGTACGACCAAACCCAGTTTGAACTTCATCAGAGATGTACAATCCACCAAATTCTTTCACAATTTCGTGTACTATTTTGAAGTATTCAGCTGGTGGTTGAACAATACCTCCAACTCCTTGAATAGGTTCAGCGATGAAAGCCGCTATAGCATTGTTGGTCTGGGTTCGAATTACTTCTCGAAGGTATCGAGCACATTCCATATCGCAACCAGGATGTTCTTTGCCAAATGGGCATCTATAGCAATAGCCGAATGGCGTAAATCGAACACCTGATGGATGAGCTTCAGGTACAGTTCGCCATCCTGCACTAGAGAGCTCTCTGGTAAGGGTGGTTCTTCCATGATATCCTCGTTGACAAGCAATTATGTATGGATTGCCAGTGAATTTTCGAGCCATGAAAAGTGCGGCTTCAACTGCTTCTGACCCACTATTTACAATGAATGAACGACTCAGACCTTTCGGTGCAATCCCAGCAAGGCGTTTCACAAGAACAGCGTATGGGATTGTTGCATAGAGAGAGCTGGTGTAAACTAGACGTTCAGCCTGCCACTTGATTGTGGAAACATACTTCGGATGATTGTACCCCGTTATTGTTGTACAAATTCCTGCGAATAAATCGATGTACTTCTTCCCTGAACTATCTTCAAGAACTGCGCCCTCACCGTTTACAAAGAGCACAGGATCTTGATAGTAATGCCCCACAGCAGGAGCAAGGAACTTCTTTTCAAGTTCCAGTATCTCTTCTCTTGTGTATTCTTTCCTCAAATCTTCAGGGACCAAATCGTCTGTCATAGTATCACCCTATTCATGAAGCATCAACTACATGGAATCATTCCCCTAAAGACTTAATGGAGGAATGTATTATACCTCGGGGTTGGAGAACCGATAATCCATGTCGAAGAATCGTCTTTCGGTAGAGTTTGCTGGACTCACTTTCAAGAACCCTTTCATACTATCCTCCGCTCCCCCAACAATGGATGCACGTCATATTCTACGAGCAGCTAAACTTGGATGGGGAGGTGCGGTCATGAAGACAGTTACAGAGGAACCTACAGTCGATCCACGAACCAGGTTAGGAGTCCTCCGTAAGAATGGAAAGGCAATTGGTATGAACAATATCGAGCTACTCTCCCGCAAACCTCTTACAACGTGGACAGAGGATTGGATTCCAAAGATTAAGCAAGAAGCTCCAGAGGATTTCATCTTCATTGCAAGTATAATGAGTGGAATAGAACCTGAGGGATGGACCGCTCTAGCAGAAACTATGTCCCAGACTGGAGCTGATGCTATTGAGATTAATGTGTCCTGTCCTCATGGATCACCAGAAAAACACATGGGCGCATTCATCGGACAAGACCCGACCTTAGTTGAACAAGTGACACGAGCGGCTAGGAAAGGAACTGATTTGCCATTACTTGTGAAGTTAACTCCCAATGTCACAGATATAATTCCCATTGCAAATGCTGCTGTCAAAGGAGGAGCTGATGCCATTTCTGCCATCAATACAGTGGAGTCTCTGATTGGTATTGATATTGAAACTGCAACTCCCTTACCTATTGCTTATGGAATAGATACTACGGAGCAGATGAGCACCTATGGTGGATTCTGCGGCCCAGCTGTAAAACCAATTGGGCTTCGATTTGTATCCCAGATTGCAAAAGCACATCCAAACATTCCAATTTCAGGCATCGGAGGAATTGAGAACTGGTCTAGTGCAATAGAATATCTGATGGTGGGAGCCAGAACTCTACAGGTTTGCACTGCTGTCATGTGGCATGGATTTTCAATCATTAAAGACATGATAAGTGGTCTAACAGAGTTTATGGAGCGAAAAGGTTACGAATCACTTGATTCAATAATTGGAAAAGCACTTCCAAAGATAACAAGTTGGACTGCGTTAACAAAACTGCCACCTGTAGTTGCACGAATTATAGCAGAAAAATGCACTGGATGCAAAGAATGTGTTATTGCTTGTGCAGATGGGGGATTTGTAGCAATTCAGATGAGAGATAAAATAGCAGTTGTCAAGAATGACAAATGTGATGGCTGTGGTCTCTGTGCAATCGTTTGTGATTATGATGCTGTAGAATTCGTACACATCAAATGATAAAATGACTTAGCAGAAGAATCAAATAGAGTCTGGTTGAATATTGATTTCCGTAATGGGAGTGACTATATTGACAGTTGAAGTTGTGAAGAACTATATCAATGGAAAATGGGTTGAATCAAAATCTAAAGAAACTCGTGATGTTTTCAATCCAGCAACTGGAGAAGTAATTGCGAAGACTCCAATGAGTACAAGGGAAGAAACCCTTGAAGCAATCAAGGTAGCAAATGCTGCATTCGATCGTTGGAGATCAACTCCAGCTCTTACTAGAGTTAGGCATCTCAACAGAATAAGAGATGCATTCGAAGAGAATTTTGAGGAGCTGGCTAAGATCCTTACAATGGAACAAGGCAAAGCAATTGATGAATCACGGGGTGAATACAGACGAACAATAGAGAATCTTGAATGTGCGACAAGTGTTCCATCACTTCAGATGGGTTACAACTCTGAGGACATTGCTGCAGGGATAGATGAGATGGTCATTAAGCAGCCACTAGGGGTCTTCTTCTGTGTTGCTCCTTTCAACTTTCCAGGAATGGTTCCAACATGGTTCTGGCCATTTGCAATTGGTGTTGGAAATACCTACATTGTAAAGCCTTCAGAACAGGTCCCATTAAGTCAGGTCAAACAATTTGAGATTATACATGAGCTGGGATTACCTAGAGGTGTGTTGAATATGGTCCATGGAGGACCAGAAGCTGTAAACACCCTAATTGAAAGTCCAGACACTGTAGGAATGTCCTTTGTAGGTTCATCATATGTAGGAAAATTACTGTACAAGAAGTCTGGAGAATTTGGAAAGAGATCTCAGGTTCAAGGTGGTGCAAAGAACTTCATCACAATTATGCCTGATGCAGACTTGGAGAGAACAGTAGCTGCACTGATTACATCTTTCTATGGTTGCGCTGGACAAAGATGTCTTGCTGGTGGTGTGCTTCTCGCTGTTGGAGATATCTATGAACCATTGAAGAAGATGATAGTTGAAGCATCCAAGAAATACACAGTTGGTAGTGGACTTGAAGAGGGAATACAGATGGGACCCTTAGCCTCCAAGAAAGGGATGGAAAATGTTCTTGGGTTCATCGAGAAAGGACTCAAAGAAGGAGCAGAACTCTTGCTTGATGGTCGAGGTGTTGAAGTTCCCGGATATCCAAATGGTTACTTCATTGGACCAACTATCTTTGACAATGTAACTAGAGAGATGGCTATTGCAAGAGAAGAAATCTTTGGGCCGGTTATTCCAATTATCCAAGTAAAGGACCTTGAAGAAGCAATTGATATCATTCATGCGAATCCATATGGAAATGCATCTTCTGTCTTCACCTCAAGTGGGAAAACTGCTAGAGATTACCAATATCGAGTCAAGGCAGGGAATATTGGTATCAATATTGGAGTTGTTGCACCTATTGCTACTTTCCCATTTTCAGGAATGAAGGATTCATTCTTTGGTGATCTTCATGGACAAGGTAGAGATGCAGTTGATTTCTTCACAGAAAATAAGGTAGTAGTTACTCGTTGGTTCTAGTTGATTGTAGGTGGTATATATGGAACTAGGGACATTTGGAGCTATCATAAAATATGCACTGGATATTGAAACTGAAGTAGCTAATTTCTACGAAACTTCTTCAGACATTGCCAAAAACGCAGAGCTTGAATCCATATTTGCAGACCTCGTAGTTCGAGGGCAAAAGAGGAAGAAGACATTGGAGAGAGTTCGTAGAGAAAATGTAACCGAGATGATTCTTGAACCCATCATTGGGTTTGACTCAGATTCCTACAGTATCGTTACTGAAATTTCTAAGAGTGTCAATGACGATAATCTCAGAACCCTCGCTATGAATATTGAAACCATGCTTCAAAAGTTCTATACTACTGCAGCTGTAAAAACAGATTTCTTAATTGAAGCGGCATATGCGTTCGAATTGCTAGCTGAAAAGAATGAAGAAACTATCAAGCTGTTTTCTACGTGATATGCTCTAAACACGGGAAATGGGATGTACAATCTCGCCCTCTCTAAAAACGATTAGCTCACCCTCATGGGACTCAGTCCAATTCCCTTCGGTCAAGATTCTAGTTGAGATAATGTATCCGGACTGATTTGGTGTTTCAGTAGGGTCACTGCTTAGATCAACTGACCCTATTCTATCGTCATGGCTTACAAGCTCTACTGTACCAAACGGAGCGCTTTGTTTTGCGAATCGAAGACCATTATTATGGTCGTTCTCATCTGAATAGCAGAAAAGATGAACACCATCTGAGAAGATAGCATTGAGTGTGTTCTTTCCATCATTAATATCTCGAAGATGATTTTCAATGAATGCAAAATCGCTCTCAGACCATTCGGTATTACCACGTTTTGAGATAATATCTAGAAGATGACAGAAAGCGTGTTCTGAGTCTGTTTCTCCAACGGGAGTGAATCTATCAAGTTTTACTTTTTCAAGCTGAGTTAATGTCCCATTATGCGCAAAAGCAAATTCGTGGTTCTCAGAACCAAGAGATAATCGTCTATAGAATGGGTGTGTATTGAGATAGCTGGGGATACCCCGAGTGGACCTTCTAACATGTGAGATAATGGTCTTTGAATGTGTGTAACGTTCCATGAAATCGTAGAGACCACTATCGACAGCAGATTGAGCTTCTTTGATTATTTGTAATCGATTATTATGATAAAATGCCAATCCCCATCCATCAGGATTTTCCTCCCCACGTTTCTGAAATATGTCTAAGGATATCTTCGCAGTAATTGGAGTATTGAAAGAAAGGCCTAGAAGATCACACATGTTTTGAATCCTCAATATGTTTTTAGTGAATGGTACTTGTAAATACTACCACAATTCAATGTCATCATATTGTTTTGGTGAATTTTCAGATTTCGCGTACCACCAAGATTTTGAGCTATACATTGAAATGTGAGAATGATTCAAAAAGCTCTGCATGGTTTCTCAATGAGGGATGTAAATGAAACAAGTCCGTTTGATTATTGTTGGTGCGGGTAACCGCGGAACTGTATATGCATCCTATGCAAAAGAACATCCTGAGAGAGTCAAAATAGTTGGTGTTGCAGAACCCCGTGACTTCTATCGAGAGAGGATGATTAAGGAACATGACATTCCAGAAGTAAGTGTGTTCACGGACTGGAAAGATTTGGCAAAGGAAGAGAAATTTGCTGATGCTGTGATTATCGCCACTCGGGATCACATGCATAGAGAACCTGCAATAAAATTCGCTAAGAAAGGTTATCACATTCTTCTGGAAAAACCAATGGCTCTAGATGAAAAAGGGTGTAAAGACATCATAAAGGCAGTTACAGGAAAGAAAATTATCTTTGCCGTCGGTCATGTGTTACGGTATACAAGGTATACGAAGAAACTCAAGGAGATTCTTGATTCTGGACGCATTGGTGATGTGATAAGCCTCCAACGATTGGAACCTGTAGGATACTGGCATCAAGCACATTCATTTGTAAGAGGAAATTGGAGAAATGAGAAGGAATCCTCTTTCATGTTACTAACAAAGTCATGCCATGATTTGGACTGGATAAGGCATATCATGGGTAAGAAATGCAAAACGGTTTCATCCTTTGGCTCGCTCACACATTTTAACAAAGAGAACAAACCTGCAAATGCAGGAGATAACTGTCTCGAGTGTGCCTATGAACCACTGTGTCCTTACTCAGCCAGGAAGATTTACCTTAGTTTTCTCAAACGTGGAAATACTGGATGGCCTGTGAATGTTATTACTTCAGAACTAACAAAGGGCGGAATCATTCGAGCAATTAGAGAAGGTCCCTACGGACGTTGTGTGTACGATTGTGACAATGACGTTGTAGATCACCAAGTTGTGAATATGGAGTTTGAAGGAGGAGAAACTGCTTCATTCACAATGACTGCCTTTACTAAAGCGAGACAGAGAGAAACAAGAATATTCGGCACAAAAGGCGAAATATATGGAAATGGAACGAAAATCCAAATCTACGAGTTCCTGACTGGCAAGTCTGAAATCGTAGATACCTCTGCAAAGGATCCTTCATCTTTGGCAGACCATGGTGGAGGCGACTATGGACTGATTCATTCGTTTATTGAAGCTGTGGCTGAAAACGACCCCAGCAAAGTGCTCTCAGGACCTGAAGAAACCCTCGAAAGCCATCTCATGACTTTTGCTGCGGAAAAGGCTCGAAAGGAAGGTAAGGTAATCGAGCTCAAGCACTGAAGTGCATAATCTAGTAAAATCATTCGCCTTTTTGATACCATTTAGAAGGTAAAGTCAGAAGGAAGGCGGCACCCTCACCTGGTTTACTGTCAACAAGAGAAATAGTACCTTCATAGGCCTCCATAATCTGATTTGAAAGGTACAATCCAAGGCCTCCTCCATTTGTGGAAGCTCCCTTCCCAAAAAGTTTAGAGCGAATGCTCTCCGGAATTCCTGGGCCATTATCTGAAATTCTGACCAAGAATTGACCATCTAGTTCTTTAATTCTAATACTGACAACTACATCCTCTCCACAGTACCTTACGGAATTACGAATGAGGTTGTAAAAGACAGTTGGTAAAAGATGGTTGCTGGGGATGCGGACATCCTTGGTCTTGAGATTCGATTTGATAATGACTTTCAGTCCCGTATGAACTTCCTCAGATCGGGAGGCAATATTTTGAAGCATAGCAATAATATTGGTTTCTCTTGATTCATCTACAATATCAATTGCATTTAGCAAATGGGTCATTCTCTCACTGGCAGCTCGGATAGATTGTAGATATTTCATTATATTCTCAGTAGAGTGATTTTCAAACATTTCAGCAGCATCAATATTGGATATTGTAAGTTGTAAATCGTTACGTAAATCATGTTGGAGAAGATCCGCATAGATCTCTAGTTCTCTCTGTTTTGTTTTTCTCGCCTCTTCAGTTTTGATAGCATCTGTAATATCATCGATTGTGGTGCAGACTTGATACGGTTTCCGCTCACCGTTCTTGAATAGAGGAACTGAATTTACTCGAATCCAGCGGTTTTCTCCTCGGAATGTATTGAAGAAACCAATAATCTTGTTTCGAACAGGCTTTCCTGTTTTGAGAGCTACCATAGATGGATTCTTACTGCGAGGGCAATCTGATCCATCCTCATGTAATGCTTTCCACCTCGGGTCTATTATTTCAATCCCCATCAGCTGACCAAGTGTCAAACCAATGATTCTTTCTGCTGCCGAGTTTGCCAGAATGATCTTTCCTGTTGAGTCTTGATATATTACACCTTGTTCCATTGTTTCAAATAGAGCCCTGAATAGATTAGGATGTTCAACAGAAACTTCGGGATTAGTATTGCTTTGATTATTGTGGAGGTCGTTGCTCACACTTGATTTTCCTCGGTTGCCCATACTAATCCCATCCCCTAAACATCCGCTAAGTCGGAAATCCCAAGGCGTGCAGGAAAAGGGACTCCCCTCTCACATAGATATAATTGGGATAATTATTATAATTAATAAAGGTTTCTTTGGTTTTATACCATGATAGAAAACTGGCAAAACCTATATCGAAGTTGTTATACCTACCAGTTTGGTGAAAGGGATGCAGAAACAATATAGAATACTAGTAATTGGATTTCTTCTCGTCGTATTGATTGCAGGTCTTCCAAGTCAAGTTAGCGCAGATAGCGACGATGATGAACGCATATCAATAATTGTAGAGAACGCTAATTACCAAGATTGCGACAACGATAATCATGACGATGACGTACTCACTGTATTCAGGGTGATTCCCCCCGATGATGATTGGGATGAGGGAATATTATGCATCACATGTACAATTGAAAAGCCATCGGGTTCATCTATCGAAACAAATTTCGAGGTATTTACAGAAGATAGTGTTGTGATTACGATAGTATGGTTCAACTGGGCAGATGAATCAGGAGATTATATTTTGCGGATAAGAGTAGAAGCAAATTCCTACGATGATGATGACGATGAAATTAGTCCGGCTTATATCGAGCATGTGTTCGATCCTCCAGGAGGTTCAGATCCGGGTCCACCTGTAATTGCAATAATGTCCATCGATGAAATGAGATAGAAAATCAAAGAGGTATAGAAAGGAGTGCCCGAACAGCTTGCGAGGGGGTACCATTCGCTATTAGTTGCCATTCAAGAGAGTCCCTTTGGGACCATTGAAGAATTGGCAAAGTTAAGTGGTACTTCCAAGCCCACAGCGGTAAGAAGAATAAGAGAACTTCAGGCACGACGTCTTTTTGTGGTCAAACCTCTGCTCAATAATCGCAATCTAGGTTTTGACTTCTTTGATATATTCCTAGAAACAAGTAATATTGATGGTGTAAAGAGAATAGAGAGTATAGGTGAAAAACATCCCTACACCGCGTATAGTGGACGTTGTTTTGGTGCAATTAATGGAGTTCTTCTTCAATTTCGTACACCAAGCGGCACAAAACCCCTAATTGAAAGCTTAGCGCAACACCTTGTGGATGATAAGACAGCTCTCAGTTATAGATTCGTACCTGTAGAAGATGGACACACAACCTATACAGACCTTAGCCTCAAGGGGTGGGATCAGGTCAATCTCTCGTGGAAGTTTGATTGGGAAGACTGGTTCAACAAAGATGTAAAATTGATAGATTTTCCAAAAGAAACCAGTGAGGTAGGTAGTGCACTTGAGTGGTTTGATGACAAGGATGCACAGATTCTCTTTGAAGTGATGCATGGGGAAAGGAGGAAGAATCTTGAGATTCTTAAGGCATTGAAAGACCGAGGAATCAACATAACTCCTCAGACATTTAGCAGAAGATACCAAATGCTAAAGGAACAGTGTTTCAGTGGCCACAGGGTAACTTTTGATCCAAGTGTATTTGATATTTACAATAATCTAGTAATAGTAGGCAGGGGAAGTTCTGATCGTATTCAGGAATTACAATCCAAATTACATACAAGACCAATACCGTTCCAATCTTCTATGAGAGCTTCAGGTCCGAATTTCCTCTGGTCTATTAGACTACAATCAAGGCATCTCTCCGCGTTACTCTCTAATCTATATTCATACCTGGATTGGCTGGAAGTATCAATAATTGATTATTCTCACTCGCATCTATACTTTGTATGGCCAGGTAATTATGATAGTGAAAAACATGAGTGGAGAAAAGATAGAGAGTTTATGGTAGATGATGTTCTAACCTAAACTATTGAGATAGTGTAGAATGAATTTAGAAATAGGCATTACTCAAAGGTGTCCCGAGGTCAACGGATTGCCAGATAATCGTAATTTTGGAGAACAACGATATTGAGTGCAGCTTCTATGCACTCGTCGCGGCTTCGGTTACAACCGACCGTTTTCCTCAGGATATATCTGAGTACTTTCGCACCGCTCTTTGTCCTTTATAATAGTATATTGTTCAATGCATAGATTGCAGAATGGAAACTATCCACCTCCAACTGCAGGAAAAATCACAACAAGGTCATTCTCAGCAAGTTTTGAGTTCATGTCAACTACTCTTTGTCCATTGACCATTACAATCTTCGCTTGTTCCATAGTAAAACCAAGATGTTGAACGAGTTCGTCTATGGTGGCACCTTCATAATGAACCTCAAAAGCATCTCCAATCTCAGTTTCATCTGGAGCAAATCGGCGCAGTGTTGCATAGAGTTTGATCATTATTCTCATAATCAACATCACTTAGTAGTAATCAACATCAACATCTTCCTTTGTATAGCCATGACCTTTGAGATGTTGTCCACCACAAAGCAGAACCATATTAAATGGGAAAACTCCAAGTCTATCCCCGTCTAGCAATACATAATCATTTTTTGCAAGCTTTCCATTAATGAAACAATCACCCAAATCATTTTTTTGAAGACCTAGACGTTGCACAAACTGTGCAAAGGTTTCATTTTCAAAAAAATCCAACATCATCACAGTATCTTCGGTTACACTGCTTTCTGGCACAAGTGAACGTAGCTTTCCATACAAATGAATCTCTATCATCAATGAATTTCTAGGAACTTACAGAGAAAGGTGTTTCCTTCTGGAATTTTAAGAAAAAAGAGAGGAGAAGGTAAATTCCTTCTCCAAAAGACGCTAATTTCAAACTCCCTTAAAGACTTCATCCAGCTCTTCATCAGTAACATCGAATGTTACGTTGTGGGGAGGAAGTGGCTCGGTCTTGAAGAACTCAGGTAGTCTATCATCAGCTGCAGTGAATCCAGCTCTCTTGTTGAAGTCACGCTCATTCTTCAGAATGGCCATTCCATATTCACCAATATCGATTTCCTTTCCAAGGAATGCACTTACAGTATCAACCATCCCATTGAGACCCTCATCAAAGTCCAATATCGCAAAAGCAATGAATAGACAATATCCTACTGCGTCAACGTATGCAGTTGTTGCTTGGAAAGTTCTGGATAATTCTGCTTTCTTCAATTCTCTTGGATCGGTCACGGTCCCCTTGATTCCAGCTATCTCTGCTGCAATTGTATATCCTGCAGTATGATCAGCACCCATTGGGGATGTGGCGTAAGTCACACCAATTCCACGAATGGGACGGGGGTCATAGGCAGGTAATGCCTGTCCTTTCACAACTGGAATCCTTGTCACACCTAGAGCTTCACCTGCAGATTGCGTACCTGAAGCAATTAGTTTTCCAATAACCGAGTCTGGTTTGTAGACTTCTTTCAATGCCTTAATTGCAGCAGGACCATCACCATATTTGATGACTCCTCCTTCCATTAGCATAGCTAAGGCATTACCAGCCTCAATGGTGTCAAGCCCAAGATCATTACACAGTCTATTTAGTTCGGCAACATCATAGAGCACATCAATGTTCAAGTTCGTACCAAGAGCCCATACAGACTCGTATTCCAAAGGTGAAACATGCGCCTTTCCCGTATCCTCATAAGGAACGACATTTGAGCAGGCCATAACGCATCCGGGATGACATGCATGAGCATATCGACCCTCTGCGGCAT
>JABCTV010000227.1 GCA_018238205.1 Candidatus Thorarchaeota archaeon | reverse complement strand
ATACAACTCCAGAGACAACAAAAAATATAAGCAGCTGGCTGGTATCGCTCTGGAAGCCGAAATCAGCTACGGCAATCAGGTTTTTAAAGAAAATCTGCTGTTTACTCATAAAGGGATCAGCGGACCCGCTGTGTTACAGATTTCATCTTATTGGCGGGTAGAAGACAGTCAGTCAGGTAAAAGCATTTTGATTAAATTGCTGCCTGGTACTGATCTTCATGAATGGTTACTGGAGCAACAATTACAGCAACAATATTCGGTGGAGGATTAGCGACAAGTATCAACTTTGATGTGATGGATCTCGGAAATGGAACATACTATTTCATTTTTGATTCAACAGCTACCGAGTTATTCGAACTCCAGTCAGGTATACCACAGTCTCTACCTGGCACACCATTCTATATCAGATTAGAAATCATACTCGAACATAGAGAGAGCTATACTGCACAAAATGTAATCCCTCTAAGTATTGAAATAATTGATAGACCCACTACCCTTGTATTCGATTCGGACACCATTGTAGATGGTTCAATAACGATGTACTATGGAGAGACCATTGAAATCCTCGTGAGATTCGACGAGAGTTGGATAGATGTCTCAGGTAATGGAATCACAAATGCAATGTTCAATGCAACACCTAGCAATCCTGAAACTAGAGTTCAAATAGATACTGAAGCAACATCGGAACCAGGTGTTTATCGTCTTATAATTCAAGTCGATGCCCCACTCATTATGGTAGGTTATAGTACCGCATATGAGCAGATTACCATAGTTCTTAGTCTTGATAACTATGAACAACAGAAACTTGAATTGTCAGTAAGGATCGATCTTACAGATGAACAAGACACGATGAACACTGTAATTTCCTATGCGACACCGTCGTTCTTACTATTGATTCTCGCAGCAGTCTTATGGACCCGACACTTCAGTATTCCAAAACGACTGAGACAAATCAACGGTCAGATTAAGGCACTCAAGAAAGGTAAGATTCCAAAACCAATTACAGACAGCGCGAGCAGACAAGAACTTGTCGCGGAACTTTTCAATGATACATTCCTGAAGCTTGAGATTACGCGTCAAGCAATAGACATGCCGGACGTTGCAGTGCCGATTAAGGTTCCAGAGATTAGGGAACTCCTAATTCAGTTGTCAATACTAACACATCTTAGCCCAGAAGAACTTGATGAGTTCAACGCAGACATCTCCAAAATGAAGTTGAGCGAACAGGCTGCATTCGTTAAAGAGGTCATTAACCAAGAAGCAATCCGGGCTGCTCGTGCAAAAGGAATTACAATTGAAGAGGTTCTTGCAGAAGTTGCTGCAGAAGCATCTGGAAAGATTTCTACTACGGATGATATTGAGGAAATCACAACTGTTCCTGATGAACCAGTTGAAGAACGGGTATTCCTTGACAAAGACGAATTGAAGACTGAAGAACCAGAAACAATGATCGAAACACCAAGTGATGAGGTAGCAGCTCCGACTGAGAAACTTAGTCAATTCGAGATAGAGGAGCTAAAAGCAGATCTCATTAAGAAAGGTGTGCCTATTCATGAGATTGATACAATCATTGAACAGGCCCGTCAGCTATCTCGGGATCTGGTTGAAGATCTCATCAAAAGCCTAGGACTGAAGGATTAGGAGAAACGAGAAGCATCAATAGTATGTGTGCTAGTCACGATTGGCTAGCACCTACTCATATTTTTTCTGATAGATAATTGCGATAACTTAGAAATCGATAATTTTGCCGATCTTTCAAATCAGATAACAGATCAAGAAGGTTATTCATACGGTAATCTGAAGGATGCATCGCAATTTGAAGAGACCCTCCTAGCTCTATCTCAAAAATGGAAGATTCTGTATCAATGGTACGATGTCCTTGACTGATTATTCGTTCTGCAGTGGCGAAGATTTTGGAATCAGAAAATCGATGGATATTATTGTTCTCAACTCCGTAAACCAATCCCACTTCCTTGACTGTTTTAATTATCCGAGGAGGAGCTTCCCAAAGAGGTGGAACAAATCCAAGAGGCTTCTTACCAAAACTAGTCCGCATTAGAGAGATGCCATCACGAATTCTTGATTTTGCCTTCTCGGTGGTTAGATTTGAGAATTCATTCATAGAACCAGATTTAGTGAAATGCGAGTATCCATGTAAAGAAGTTTCCAAGCCGAGTGAAATTAAGAATTCAGTGAACATCGCTTCTTTTTGAAATGAGTTAGCCTTCTTCATATCATAAAATGGAGTTACTAACAAAGTGTAGTCGGTGAGTCCCATATCTGTAAGCAAGTCATATGTTTTTACAATGTCATCCTCAAATATTGGAGTAACATCGTGCAAGGAAAGAAGTACAGTCATATCCTCTACAGATTCAACTCCCTTCTTCACAAAGCATCACCAAAATGTATACTTGCTCTACAATCCTATACAACGTTCCCCTTGAAAACCTATACGGATTTCAGAATTAGGATGGTCGACCCCATTGTTTGAATGCGAGCTCAATGTCTTTGTCAGTAATTGTCTTTCGTCCTGTGTGAACTGTAATCTCAAACGCCCTTCGAGCAATATAGTCGCCTACTTCTTCAAGTATCTGAGCAAGTCGCTCAGCGCCCTTATCGCTTACACGCCCGGCCCCTGCTTTTCTAATGAGTTTGTCAATTGGTGCTACTGGAATAATTCTGTCTTTTCGTGATCTAGGCAATTTACCTCACACTCCATTGGCCTAATAAAGGCCTGATACAGGCGTTTCAAGTACTAAATCGTTTAAGAACTTTGTATTACAGGAAAGTGAGTGCAAGAACGTTAAAAAATGACCTAAACCAGTTTTAACCTGTAATCGAGGGCAGAAAGGACCTCATAAAAGAGTTCTAATTCGTACTCTTTCGAAGAATAATGACCTTGGCATTTTCTAACTCGGTCTTCAGGATTTCTGGATCCATCTTTTCTTCTGCTCTGATTGCATCTTCAAGCTTTGCTGCAAGAGCGGGATAATCCGGAGCAAGGTCACAACACGCAAGACCTTCTTTCGCAAACTCATAGGTTCCAATCTTATGAGCCATGCGCTCAATATCCACCTTGTCATCCCCAGCAAGAGGTCTCAAGATTGGAAAATCAGAAACTGCTTGATCGAGAACTCGCAAATTTGCAGTGGTTTGAGAAGCTTGTTCTCCGATAATCTCGCCGGTAACAATGGCGTCAGCCTTCTCAATTATCGCAATCTCACGAGAAATCTTCATCATATTTCGCTTGCAGAAAATGCATTTCATCTTCTCGGGACCCTTATCGATTGCTTCTTCCAAGTCAGGCCAATGGGGAACAATGTACATCTTGACTTTGTAACCGTAGATGTAGTTAGCAAGAAGTTGCGCTTGTTTGATTGCGACTTCAGTACACTTCTCATTCGAATGAGGAGTATTATCAAAGTAGACAAATACAGGAACAGTGCCACGCTTCATTATCTTGAAGGCAGCAATGGGAGAATCCAATCCAGTGGAAATCGTACAGACCACTTTCCCTTGTGTGCCAGTGGGCATTCCACCAACACCCTTTATGGTTTCGGTAAAAATGTATGAACGGTCATCACGAACCTCTATGTAGATCGACTGCTCAGGATTTTTCAGGTCGACAGAGAGCTCCAACTCCGGATGTCCCTCAAGGAGACGCTCACCCAAGAAACCTCTCATTTCTTGACTCGTGTACTTGTGATCTCCATATCTTCGTCCACCAACAGCAAAGGATCTTCCTTTCTTGAATCCTGCTAGCGCAAGCTTTTCTCCAGCATCAAGAATGTCTTTCAGATCTGCGGATGTTTCAACAACAGGCGAAGTCGAAACAACTCCAAAGACGTTAGAAGCAACTCGCGCGGCTTCATCTGCAGCCTTAGTTACTATGAAGATACGTCCGTATTCAATGCGAACTTTATCGAAAACAACTTCATGTTCTTTGAGTGCAGAGCGAATATGATCAGCCAGCATTTTCGTCATACGGCGACGTGTCTGTTTCGATTTGATTGCAATCTCTCCGAAACGGACAAGAACAGATGAATACTCAGCTGACAATAAAATCACCTAATAGATACACGCGTTGTTAGTAATGTTTAAGAACTTAGTCAAGTGTCCCTAGTTTAGAACTCGTAAGGAGGTAGGCTGAAGACAATGATTTCTCTTATGTTAACCAATTCATCATTCATTGGCTTGGTACTATCTCTAGAAAGCGAGTGAAAGCTAACTTTTTCAGGATATTCTCACATGCTAAGGAATTCAGGTAAAATTTGAGAATGATAGTCATTACACAATTTGTGGTTCAGCACCTTCCCGAGTAGGAGAGTGATACCTATGGTCGAAATTACAATTAACAAATTCAAAGATGTAGATATTCCAAAACTAGCTTCATTCATGTTCAAGGCTACAAAAGATACAGTCTTTCACCGAGAGGATCAAACAAAAGAAAGTCTTGAGCAATTATTCAAGAGAATGGTAAGCAATGAGAATGTGCTAGTTTTGATTGCGACAACCGAGGGGAAAATTGTGGGAGTATTGAGAGTCTTTGTTGGAATTCCAGAAATGGTCCTCGCAG
>JABCTV010000005.1 GCA_018238205.1 Candidatus Thorarchaeota archaeon | reverse complement strand
TCTTTCTTCGGAAAGAGTGTTTCAGCGACTAGTCGTACTCCACCTCGGACTATGAAGTCAATATTGTTTTGCTCAAGTTCACTAATATCATAAGCTCCAAGAATCAATCGCGCAAGATTGTTCGGGGGTACACGGAATGGACTATTCTCATCTACCTGTTGTGGCCCCAAATCTGTAACTTCAGTTATTTTACCATTGACAAATTTGAGAACATAACAATTCTGAAAAGTATTCATGATTACATTGTAAGTGATTCCTTCGAACATTGTTCCTTCTAGACGTCTTTCAAGAACTGGTGATATCTTCTTTAGAAATCCAACCATGTCTGGAATACGGACTTGATATTTCCACCAAGTTTTTCCTTGTCCACCAATATTCTTCATAACTTTAGAGAGTGTATTGTAGGAAGGACCCTGAGAGCCAATAAGAGGAATATCATCTTGTAATGCTTTAGTATAAAGAAACCGAATTACTCTGAGAACTCCATCATAAGATGGAACACTACTCTCAATCACATTCATTGTGGACTTATTCGGTGAACTATCCTTTTCGATCTTCGTGACAAGTCGAAAGTATCCAATAGATTTGGAACCATCACTTAATACATAGGTTTGGAACTCATTCTCAAATTGACGCTTGAAGTTCTCTTGAACTTCCCAGAGTTCTGTACTTCTAGGAACGTATACCAATAGGTTTCGATTATGTTCATCAAACAGCTCCATCATAGCAGGAATATCTTTCTTCTCTGCAAGTCGGACTTTGAGTTTCATGTACTCTGGAGGTTTTTTCGTATCGAATGGATGTATCTGATTTGTACGGATCCAGACTGTTCGGTCCATTGGAATAACAAAGTCATACCCAAACTGACGATAATAATAGGGAATACCTTGAATTGTGGAAAGATCATACTTGCCCTCTAAAAGCACTCTGTCAAAATGGCTATGCAATAGTCGGTTTAGACCTCTCCTTCGATACTCATTCAACGTGCCAACCCAACCTAATTCAAGATTTTGAAGAGGAATGTCTTCATAATTCCATATACCAGGAATGGAATTTAGAGCTGATACTATGAGGTCCTTATCGAGATCACGAATATAGTAATTCATCTCTCTACTAAATCCAGGCAGATGGTCAATCTGCCGCCTAAGTTCCCCTGTGTCATCATCAGGATGAACTATAGAATGGAATTTCAGTAATTCCTCTACTTCTTCATCAGTCTGTACTATTCTAAATTCGAATCCGTCAGGCAAGTTCATGATATCAGTCACTCTCTCTTTTCAGTTTAATAAGATTGCCAACAGAAGTGCCAATCTCAGAAGGAGAACTGAGAATCTTTAGACGTTCCATGTTCCGTAAGCGTTCAACATTTTCCAAATCTATTGCTCTAGGAGTTATTGTGAAGTCGATACCATCGGGCCCTACTGTAACAATAGGTGTGCTAGATTGATCCACGGGATATAGAATGACAGGTGTAGTTCCTTTCAGCGTCTGTGCCACTGCGTTTGTGATTAACGTGTCAGCAATCCCATAAGCTATCTTTGCAGTTGAGTTAGCTGTTAGGGGTGCTACAAGCAGTAGATCATATTTTCCAATCTGTAAAGGACCGGCAATGAAAGGAACATTAGCATTAGTTTCTGTCGTCACTTTATCAAAGGATGCTTCAAGTTTATCCCATAGATTATACCATCGAAGTACCTGTTCACCAGCTTTGGAAACTATCACCGTGATTTGAAAATCTTCTTCTTCTTTCAACTGGATCATATTGTCTAGAATCTCTTCTATTCTGTCACCGGACCCAGTAATTCCCCAAACAATTCTAGTCAATTCAATCAAATCTTTGTAGTAACATAGAGACAGAAATACGTTACTTATACAGTAAAAAACGAATACTTGAAAGAGGATGACTAATACGAGAAAGGAACCGAGAATAGAATTGTAACAGGTTGTGGACTATGTATAGAGCAAGTGTCGGTATAACCACAAGTATGAATGTGAGCGCTACCAACTGGATAGGTGAGAACGCAGAGTCACTTGGAATTGATGGCCTGTGGGTGGGAGAGGATATAGGGATTGGACAAGAAACTTCAATTCTCACAGCAGATCTACTAAGTAAAACCAGAAATGTAAGGGTGGGAACAGGAATTGTACCAATCACGATCCACAATATTGCTACTATCGCTCGAGCTGCCCTCACGCTTCATGAGATTGGAAATGGTCGATATGTTCAGGGAATAGGGATTGGTGGAATTCAAGACCTCATCAAACATGGGATACATTTGACTAAACCAGTTACGGAGTTGCGGAAATCTACTCAAGTACTTAGACAGCTTTTCAAAACAGAGGCAGTCACGATTCAAACCGAATTAATGAAACTCAGAGAATTTAGTCTCAGGATCAATGAGCCAGTCAAAATACCTGTCTTCTATGGGGTTCGAGGTCCCCAGATGTTGAAGCTAGCTGGAAAGGTAGCAGATGGAGTGATTCTATCAGGACCAATAGATTACATCAGATATGCTATAGAAGTAGTAGATGAAGCCGCATCGAACGTGGGAAGGTCCACAGATGAAGTAGAAAAAGTTGTCTGGCTTCCAACAATTCCAACCTTCAAAGGGGGGAGTGAAAAACTTGCTAAGAAAGTTGTAGCTCTCGTTGTTGCAGATACTCCAGAACAAGTGCTTGATTTGCTTGACATTGACACGGAGCGAGCAGACAAAATCCGAAAGGCTGTTGCAGAATCAGGCCCAAAAGGCGGTGCAGAGTTCATAAATCAGAATTTCATTGACACTTTTGCAATATCAGGAACTTGTGACCAAATGGTCGATAAATTCGAGATGATTAATAATCTAGGCGCTTCTGAATTAGTATTAGGACCGCCTTTCAGTGGTGAATGGAGAGAGGCAATGACCGAGATATTCCAAGAGGTCCACTTGAGGAGGGACAAGTGATGGAGTGGGGAATTGCAATCAATCTTAGGGAATCGGTATCTGAGATTATTGAGAAAGCTGTTGTGGCAGACCATGGCGGAATAGATACCATTTGGATAACAGACTATCCTGCAACAAGATTGTCTCCAATAATAGCTTCAGAAGTAGCAAAGAATACAAAGAACTGTAGGATCGGTGTCGGACTGCTCAGTCCTCTCATCTACTCGCCACTGCATATCGTGCAAATAATGAATACATTAGTAGATATACATGGAAACCGATTTGACTTACTTCTTGGTCCAGGTGATAGAACGAAACTTCGAGATATTGGAGTTGATTATGGAAATATCTCAACGCTTGTGGAGAGAATGAGAGAATCGGTGATTACGATACGTGAAAGGTTAGCAGCCGATAATGAACTTCGTGTGTTTATGGGGGCACAGGGACCGAAGATGATTGAGGTATCTACCAGCTGTGATGGAGTGCTGTTGAATTACTCAGATTCTCAAATGATACAATGGGCAATATCACTTCTAGGGAAAAAATCTAAGGATTTCAAAATAGGTGTATTTCCGCCTTCATTGATTGGCTTTTCTAAACCGTGCAATGAGCATATAGGTATCAAGACTTCAGCCGCAGTTGTTGCTCTAGGGTTAAGTCCTTCAATTTTGAGAGAATTCAGATTAGGAGATAATTTACATCCTGTAATTAAGAGGATGAAGGAATTTGGCCTGAGTAATGATATTGTTGAGATGATAGATCAGAGCATACTCGACCGATTCAGTTTGTGTGGTAGTATTGAATCAAATATTAAGTACTTGGGCAATTATCAACAGATAGGAGTCGACATTATAGTGTATGGACCTCCACAAGGGGCATCTCTAGAGGGAGTAGAACGATTAGTGGCTGCAAAAAGGGAGCATAACAAGATTACTAGAAGTCCATATAGGGACTGATATCAATATCCTTGGGATCAACAGACCATCTCCCATTCTGATAGGTCATATTTCTTGTAAGGTCTAACATAGATTTTGATCCGCGTTGTGAAATTGTCATTATTGGGTTTACCGAGTCAACACCAGGCTTTTGTTCCAATGCTCTGAATAATTGATAGTATTCCACTTGATGTTCGCCCGGGGTCATTGTCCAGACAATGATGCCTCTGGAAGATATATAATACATAGTCCATGGAAACCTACCAATTGTTTCCAAGATTCGAGGTTTATATTCATCATTACAGGTTATCTCAAAACAAAAGTTTGAGGACAGTCTGGGAAGAGCAAACATTAGATAATGTGAGAGTAGATTACGATTCTGAAGTTTTCTTACAATAGTGGATACTTCTTTCGAATCAAAATCAAACCCTTTTATGCTAAGGCTCTCGCTGATTTTGCTGGGCGCTGCTCGGGCATCCATTTGTATCTGTGAAGCTATGATATAATCTTCAATTTTCAGTTCTGGCTTAACTCCAGAGCAATCAAGAATGGGTGGGTTGTTTTTGGGATCTAGTTCTCTGTCGTCCTTTAACATATCCTCAATGTTCGGAGGAAGATCCCACTTGTCATTGTTGAATAAGTCAACATTAGAAACTGCTCCAGAGTGAGTTTGATAATGTAAACTAGTATAATCAAAGATAGTCTTAGTGACTCTCTTGATCGAACTATTGAAAATCTGTTTATTATCTTCATAATTTGGAAAAAGAAATGTCACATATCCAACATCAGTCATAGTGGTTTTGAGTATGCTTTTTGTAAAGGGATATTGTGAGAAACCTCGTTCAATCAAGTCCCAATCAAGTCCTTCTTGAACAGTGAAGAACATCATTACCGACTGAAGATTGAAAGCCGAAAAGTCAACCAAGCAAGATACTCGAAGATGATTTCTCTCCTGCAACCTATTCAAGGAGCGAGCTATTGTTCTTGGAGCAACGTTAAGAATATTGGAAGCTTCAACAAGAGAAATTGTAGGGGCCTTTGTCAGCACCGACAAAACTGAAAGATCAGTATTGCTTATAGGAGCCTCTTCAATTAAGAATGCAAAGTTATACGCAGACTTGATTGAACTCTTTGTGAAGAGATTGAATTTATTGAGAGTTTTAAGGTTCTCAAGCATCTTTAATTTATAGCGTTGATTGACAGCTATTGTTGTAGGATTAGTAGGGTATGCCGTATACTCTGGATTATCCTTCAATAAGTCAACTGCCTTGAGCGCCATTTCCATTGTGATAGAGCCTTCACACAAACCCAAGTATATCCTAATTGCATCGAGATAGAATTGTGCTTCTGGTTCATCAAGTTTTGGAATTAAATCATCAAACGGCGTACTAAATGATATCTGAACTTTACTAGGGTCCGGATTTGCTTTTTCTGACCCCAATCCACTTCTGTTCAATTTTTTCAACGCCGGATGTTCTCATCCAGAGGGAATGCGAGATGTCAGATAGGACACCACACTCTCAAGTCGAGTTCCTTTCTCTGTCTTATTGGCTATAAATGTACATATCTCTGAAGCATTACCTGCAAGGCTTGACAAAACTTGAGTTAGTGAAATCCATTCTACACTGCTTGGAACCTCTAGTTCAAGAAGAGTTAGATTCGGACCTGATACAACACGCGCTTTTGGAAAAGTCCCTGCTTGAGCATGAAGAACATGGGAGAAGGCAGATTCTGCAGTGCTATCATCACGGATACACACTAGCAATCTCTGATCAAGTCCAATATTGTTAATATCAACATAAGGACTAATCATACTCTTACGAACTTTTACAACTCGTCTGCGCAATGTACGCCCAGAATCGGGCTTCAACCCTAATTTTGAATAGTATTTAGCTAAATCTGTAGCAGTGGCATAGTAATCATCAGCAAGTACAGCTGCAGCCAGGAGATCATCTGATATCGCAGCTGTCGGAGTACTTTGTTCAACAGTGTCTACAATTGGAAGAATATCAACATACCCACTAGCAGCACCAATCGATGCTTCAAGTCGGAAACTATCAGGAAAGATCCAACTATCTCCATCAAATAGACCAAGATTCATGTGATGAGATATTTTTGAGCAATCACTTGTGTAAATCGCTAAGGAATAGGGTTTCTTCCTGAAGCGGTCGATTTGACTATGAAACCAATTAGATTGATTATCTGTTGGAAGTACTGCTTCAAAATAGACAAGTGAGTCAAAGGTTGATGACATCTTTGATGGTAAAACGGTTGTCACTAATCGGCTTGATCTAAGCCAGCGACTGAACTTCATGAGTACATCAGAACCCTCACCTGAAAGAGCCCAGCCAAAAATCATCGTGAACCCTATTTTTCCAAGGTCAAGATTTCCGCGAATTCTCAAATCATTCCCTTGATAGAGATTACTCCAAATTTGGTTTACCGCAGAACGAGAAACTCCAAGATCCTTGGCAAGATCTGCTTGGCGTAGTGAGGGATTAATTACTAATCGACCTAGTAAGCGGAGCTCGCCCGACCCCAAGTATCTCATAATATCCACCGAATACCTAGGTATCATGGCCAAATGTTAAGATATGAATGTGTTGACAGACCACTTCATGATATGCCTGTAATACCCACGTATTATACCGTCGAGGGTCGAAAAGGTATGGCGTTCTAATTGGCTTTAGACCCACTTCTAGTAAATCTCTCCGCACACCACTCCCTTATTATGTCGGAAATGTAGTGTATGCTTGGATTCACACTGCAGACTGAGCTCATAGGTTAGATGTTACTGAGCTATCTAGATCAGAGTATCGACCTATCTAGTCAGAGGCAGGCGACAAGCTATGTCACATAAGGATAGACGTGTCGCAGCGGCTAGTGCTAAAGTCAGTGTGTCCACCATATCATACTATGTTCAGCAATGAAGGAGGTGAAAGCGATAAGCACAGACAAGATACGAACTCTCTACGAGAGCATGACTAACAATCGTGCAGCATTAGAGTTACTATCAATTGGTGTCGTGCGCGGTATCTCAACCGTAGTTCAACCACCGTGTGAAGATCCTTGTCCATTCTAGTGGAAACTAGATTTGATGAGTGAATGCTACACACCCCTTGGTGGATGAATTTCGCTTTGAGATCCGGCATTGCTGGACATTGGTTGGTATGGGATTCTTAGCTATTCTCTGCAGTGTGAGAGTTCAACGAGAGAAAACATTGAGAGAGAAGGCGTGGAGGGTCCCAGAGTGACTTGTATGAAGTCGCTCAAGGAGTCAACCGCCAACCTTCGCAAAAGAGAAAGAGAACAAGTAAAAAATGGAGAGAAACAGAATGCAACCCGGTCAAGACAGCCCTGTACCAGAACCCTGGTAAACCCAAGAATTGCGGAATAAACCCCGCAATTAGAAACGAAACATCGGAGTAAAGAAAGAAAATGATAACAGAAAGAATCGAGCCAATAATTGGAAACATCGAAACATCCGAAACAGGCCGCGAAGTGGATCCGTTCACTGATCCAGAGGTTATCAGATTGACTGCATGCAATTTAGAAATGGTAGTCAAGAACCTCATGGCAGCTAACGCTCCGCCCGAGTGCCTAGTGATTACAGCAGACATATGCACCCACAAACTAATGGCAATTCCCACAGCAGATGGGGAGGTCAAGGTGCTTGTGTTTGAGTAGTGACTGTTCGGTCGTTCGAGTAATAATACCACTACCTCGGGGGATTGGTTCTCCCGATGAGTGAGAAGTAGATGAAATTAGAAAAGGTAACTATATAGCTTCGGACAGTATAGAAACTTGGTCAATTGTGGAACCCGAACGGGATCTGCAATAGATATCTAAGTTTGAACAGTCCGGAGAAAGAATAAAAATGAAAGTGGTTCAAAAAGATGATGCGCGGAGTGAAGACAGATTGGATAACGACGCTGCAGATGGAGAGTTTGGTAACCAATCCGACTCTGAAGATAAGGACCACATAAAACTTGATGAGGTTCATGAGGAAAATATAGGAATTCGAGCCTCTCTAAGCGCTGTTTTTTCATGGAGCAATTTTAGGATCTATCTAGCCACAGCATGGATCTTCAATGCCTTTACATACTTGGGCAGTTTCTTCAATCTATACCTTTGGAGTATTGTGCCTAATTTAGTGTTCATTGGTGCAGTTGGCACAATCACAGCAGCAATTGGAACAATCGCACGTTTCTTCGGGGGTTATGTGGGAGACACAGTCAATCGCAAGACTCTCGCTGTTTTATCGATGCTTATTATCGCGACATACTACTTGATGATTGGACTATTCACTGATCCACTCCTCATTTTTGTGGCCCTTACAATTTACGTTTCTGTAGAAATTACAAAAGGCGGTTCAACCGCATATATAATGGATAACATTCCTCGAGTACATAGCGGATTTGCACTGTCATTATTCACAGCAGGAAGAGCTTTATCCATAATCACACTTGTAGTCTTTGGAGTTCTCTACCCAATTTCAGGATTCCAAGCTTATCGACAACTCCACCTAATTGGTGGCATCCTCTTGCTATTATCCACAATACTCAGAGCGGTCTTTTTAGAATCAAGTCCCCAACAGGGAAGAGAATCAGGAACAAAACTCTGGAAAGCTTTCATTGATGATAACAGAAGAGCATTGAGTACCTTACTAACTATTATTCCGGGTATGATTATTGTCTGTATTTTTGACAGTATTAGTGATACGTTCTTCAGACTTGGTGCTCTAATCTACATGTATGAAGAGTTGGCTATTGATATTCCATCAATGGTAATAATGTTCATTGTTACTCTTATCATTCAAGTGCCGCTTCTATTGAAGGTAGGACGAATCGTTGATAGAAAGGGTGTGAAATCTACCGCACTCATGGTATATGCTATCATGCCAATATCCGCTGCCCTCTTGATTGTAGCATATTGGGTTCCGGAATGGGCGCCCCTATCATTCTCAATGACTGCAAACTCGATAATTCCTGGGCTTGGTATAATATTCAAGACTTCATTCCTAGCAATTGTTCTCAAATATGTGAATGACACATTATGGTACACAATAGTTCTTGTGTTAATACGAAAGAGACTCCCAAGCAAAGATACATCGAAGATACTTAGTCTGTTCTGGTTCATCGTTTGGATAACTGCATCCTTTGGACCAATTGTGGGAGGATTAATCTCCGAAGCGACCAGTATCATGTCCCTCTTTGTAATGGTATTTATTCTGAATATAATCATCCTTGGAGCAATAGCCCGATATGACTTGACTACAAAAGGGCAAAATAGTCAAGAGATTCAAATATGATACTAGATTTGTAAAACAGTAGTGTAGGTGTCAATAATGAGTGAGGAAGAGAAGAGGGCGATTGAAGTTCTTAGAAAACTAATCGAAACGTATCCTGATGCTCCAACAACATATCTGAATTTTACCAATCCATTTGAGATGATTATATCTACAATCCTATCAGCTCGTGCAACTGACGCAGGTGTGAACAAAGTCACTCCTTTGCTCTTTGGAAAATATCCAAGTCCCAAGAAATTAGCTGAAGCAAATGTTGATGAAGTAGCAACGATTATTCGACCATTAGGAGCTTACAATCGCAAGGCAGAATATATCACAAAAACATCCAGATTGATAATAGAAAATTTTGGAGGAGAGGTTCCTAATACATTAGAAGAAATCATTACATTCCCTGGAGCAAGTAGAAAAACTGCGAATGTTATTCTCCAGGTTGTATTTGGTATCGCTGAAGGAATTGTAATGGATACTCATATCATGAGGGTCAGCTTTAGACTAGGTTTCAGTCAGCATGATAAGAAGCCAGAAAAGATTGAGAAAGATATAATGCAACTTTTCCCAAAGGACAAATGGATCAGTTATGTACGCTTCATTAGTGCTCATGGTCGCCAGACCTGCAAATCTCGGAATCCAATGTGTTCTACCTGTTCAATAAACAATCTGTGTCCATCTTCTGAGCTTGGAAATTGATTTTAGGCGGAAGACGTTAAAAGGCAGGTGATTTTGACCCAGACCCAAGCTAGCGTGATGATAATGAAGATTGGCATGGTGAGCAAGTTCGGGGCTCCAGATGGACTCTGTATCAGAGCAGGTGCCGTTCTCAATGGATTAGTTAGTCACGGTCAAGAGGTTCATGCACTTACACAATCACAAGAAGTAGAGGGACTTCCAGAAGAAAGAATTCACAGATTCAGAGCAGTTCAACTGAATCCCCATTTCTCACTCGATACGATTTCATCACCGAAAACTGTGGCGAAGGTTTCGAAAGAGCTTAATCTTGAAGTGTTACATATACAAATGAACTCGGGGAGTACTGAGTTCATGTTACCATTTTTTAAAAAATCGCTCCCTCCACTTGTTGTAACTTATCATCTAGCATATGCAGCAGGGGGGTCAATATACTCGACTCTCTTTGGAATCGCATGGAAAGCATCCCTTTTTGCAAGCAGAAAGTATGATGAAGTAATTCTTGTAGATCCGTCTCAAAAAACATACTTCATTGAGAGAGGATTTTCAGAGGATAAACTCACAGTAGTTCGAAATGGTGTTGACACTAGCCTCTTCAAACCTGGAAAGAATAAGAACCTAGATGATGATACAATTGACTTTGTCTATGTAGGACGACTCAGCTATGACAAAGGAGTTCACATTCTACTTGATGCATTCCAAGAGTATCATAGTGAAAATCCACAATCTCGGCTGACAGTGATAGGAGATGGAATGTTAAAGAGTCAAGTGGATAATTGCACAGATGATGGCTCAGTTTGCTGGTTAGGAGCAATTGATCATGATAAGATTCCAGAAATTCTTCAAAAAATGGATGCATTTGTAATTCCGCAAAATATCGGTGGGCTAGGTCTAAGTGTCATGGAGGCAATGGGTTGCGGGTTACCTGTGATTACTACAGCTATCGGTGAAACAGTACGATTAATTCGGGAGGATGAAGGAATCCTAGTGAAACCTGATAGTGTGTCTGCAGTTGTCAAGGGTATGAGGGTACTATCTGAAGATAAGAAAAAGAGATTGTCGATGGGTGCTCGTTGTCGAGAGAAGATTGAGAAGGAGTATTCGTGGCATAATCAGATAGGTCTCATTGAAGATGTCTACAAGAGAGCTATTGAAGGAGCAAAATGATAACTCCTTAGTCATTGAGGAAACAACTTATCAATAGACACAACTTGAGAGGTATCACGACCATCGACGCAGGTGAGAAAGGTCAATGTTGCATATCCGATTCATCCGAGATAATGTAGATTTAATTCGAAAAAACCTAGAACGTCGGAGAAACAATGCAAAGCTCGAGGAATTTGATCGTCTATTGGAGCTCGACAAAAAGGTTCGAACGCTTAAGAGAGATATTCAGGACCTCAGAACACAACGTAACAGCCTCTCCAAAGAAGTTGGAAAATTAAAGAAAGAAGGATCGGATGCCTCAGAAGTAATGAAACGTGCTGAGAAAGTCAACAAGAAAATCGCTGCAGTAGAAACTGAAACAGGAAATCTTGAGAGTGAACTAAAAAGGATCCAGATGAGCATACCCAATATCCTTCATGAGAGTGTACCATATGGTGCAGATGATGAGGATAATGAAGTAGTCAGGGAATGGGGTGGAAAACCTGAGTTTAAATTCGATGTACAAAGTCATGTAGATCTATTAGATTCACTAGATATTGGGGATATTTCAAACGCAGCAAAAATAGCAGGGTCAAGATTCTACTATCTCAAGAACGAGTTAGTAATGCTAGATATTGCCATGCAGCAAATGGCTCTTGAAATGTTGATTAAAAAGGGATATACTCCACTCTATCCACCATTCATGATGCGACGTGCACCCTACGAGGGTGTGACCGATCTTGCAGATTTTGAAGATGTGATGTACAAGATTGAAGGGGAAGATCTCTATCTTATTGCGACATCTGAACATCCGATGGTTGCAATGCATATGGATAACATATTCGAACCAACTGACCTCCCAATCAAATTTGCAGGAGTTAGTACTTGCTTCAGGAAAGAGGCTGGGTCTCATGGAAAGGACACGAAAGGAATCTTCAGGGTTCATCAATTCAATAAGGTTGAACAATTTGTATTCAGCCTCCCAGAGGAGTCCTGGAAGATTCATGAAGAATTAATCAAGAACGAGGAAGAGTATATTCAAGCTCTGAAACTACCCTACCGAGTTGTGAATGTTTGTACTGGGGATATTGGTATTGTTGCAGCCAAGAAATATGACCTTGAACTATGGATGCCAGGCCAGCAAAAATATCGAGAGGGTGGTTCTTGTAGTAATTGTACAGCGTACCAAGCAACTCGTTTGAATATCAAATACAGGCTCAAAAAAGGCGGTACTGAGAAAGACTACCTTCATACTTTGAATAGCACAATAGTGGCAAATCCGAGAACTATGGTTGCCATATTGGAAGTCTATCAGCAGGATGATGGTAGTGTAAAAATCCCACAAGCCCTGCACAAATACATGCCTTCGGGTATGAAGGAAATTGTTCCTAAATCATAGCTCAGTTTTTGTTACATACCACCTTCAAGACTCATCTTGATTGCATCATCAATTGAACTCTGAAGAGCGGGTGGAAGACCCGGTACCTTTAGTTTAACAAATCCACGAATGATAAGGGAAGTAGCCTCTTCTTCATTAAGTCCTCTGCTCATCAGATAGTTCAGTTGCTCAGCTCCAACCTTACCAACTGTAGCTTCATGACTAAGCTCGGCACCCTCAGCACGAGCAACAAGCATTGGAACAGCTCTAATAACTGCAGAATCGCTGATCAGGAGACCATCACATTCCAAACGTGCCTTTGTTTGGCTGGATAGACCAACAAGGTCACCCCTAGCAATAATCTCCGATGAATCCGTAGCAATGGACCTTGAGATTACTTTTCCACTGGTTCTTGGTGCCTCAAGACTGAGGAGACCTCCGATATCGTATTTAGATTTCTTAGTTCCATAAACAATTGAGTAGAGGTCAGATTTGGCACCAGACCCAACAAGACGAACTTTGGGAAAGGTCTGAATAGACTTGAGTGGACTAAGAAGTGCGTAACTGGAGATGTATGTGCCATTCTCTTCGACAATAGCTGCAGATCTGGGACGTACATCTGTTTTCTCACTCCATCTATGGACCATTGTGAAAGATAGTTGAGCATTCTTCTTCACATAGAACTCAGTGACTCCTAAGTGCAATGATTGTTCAACAGTGGAGGGTGTGGCGCACCCATTTATGATGTGTAACTCAGACCCTTCTTCAGCAATAATGATATTGTGAACATTTTGTACTGCCTGATTTTTCTTCATAATCAGACAACTCTGGACGGGCATACCAATCTTGGCTCCAGCTTTTGCACGGATGAAGTACCCATTGTATACCTCCAGCTCACTTCTCGCAGTGTATTTGTCAACATCTACTGGAACAGCTTTCCAGAGATAGTTTTTCAACCAATCATATTGTTTGAGTGCCTGACTCATTGGAATTACTTCCAAGCCTTCCTGGGTCAATAAGACATCAGCAAGAATGCTTTCAGTATCAAACTGAATGAATGAACCGGATACGTTCTCTTGAGATGTATCAAAACCGACTTCCCTCACCAATGATTGGTCTTCAGAAGACACATCATCTATCGATTCTATCTCACTGGGTTCTGATACTGCATACTCGTAGTTATCAAGATCAATATCATCACCATATTGAGCATGCTTCTCCTTGGCAGATTCTGCGCGCTTCTTCATATCATCAGAAGTCATCAACCAGTCACCTCTTCTAGGAATTTCTCATATCCCTTTTCTTCTAGTGCGGGGATGTCGTTCATATCTCCAGTATATACCAATCTGCCTTGCTGGAGAATATACACCTTATCAACTTCAAGAAATTCTAGGACATATCGATGGTGACTGATTATTACAAGGGTAGTATCTCCTTTCTCTCGAAGCGCCCTCAGTTCACGACCTACAACCTTCAGTGAATCATAATCAAGACCACTATCTGGTTCATCAAGAAACATTATCTTTGGGCGCATTGAAAGAACTTGGAAGAGCTCACTTCTCTTGGATTCACCACCTGAGAAACCATCATTCAGGTCACGCTTAGCCAGATTCCTAATCCCCAATCGTTCAAAATTATCGTATAGTTCACTTTTGCTGGCACAGGTTTCACCCATCAGCGTGTCAGATTCTGCTTTACACTGATAGTCAGGACAAATTCGACAGATGAAGTCATCAAGTTTTACACCAGAGATACTTGGTGGTGTTTGGAACGCATAGGCAATACCCAATTGTGCACGTTCGGTAATCGTCTTACGTAGAATTGATTCATTATTGTAGAGAATGTCGCCACCAGTTATCTTGTACTCAGGTAACCCCATAACTGTTTTTGCCAGTGTAGATTTTCCAGAGGCGTTTGGTCCTAAGATTGCGTAAACTAATCCAGGTTTGAATTCTAAATCGACTCCACCAAGAATTGGCACCCCATTGACCTCAACACGTAAATCTCGTGTTTCAAGTAAATTTCCACACATCGAAATCAGTACCTTTGTATTTAATTCAAGCTGAAACCAGATTGAATCTGATTGTTAACCAGTCTGAGTTGGCACTTATTCTTTAGTATAAGTACCAATTGTTTGAGCTGATTCTATCTTGTGTTTCTCACACATCTCCTGAAAGCTGTTCTTTTCTACATTCTCCAGTGCAGGTACTGAAAGAGCATAGAGTGTGAAGAAATACCTGTGAGTACCAAATGGAGGTGCAGGACCGCCCCAATCAGATACCCCAAAATCATTCTTGACTTGAACACCGGGAGGACGTCCACCAGATGTCATTTCCTTAACCCCAGCAGGAATTCCGTGAACAAGCCAGTGTATCCAATCCCCTACTGGTGCATCAGGATCATTGCAGATAAGTGCAAGGCTCTTTGTACCATCTGGAACATCTTCCCAAGCTAGATGTGGACTCAGATTTTCATTTCTATAGGCACACTTCTCTGGAATAGGTTGGCCTTCAGAAAAATCATCACTCCATATTCGCATAGGCATCATCTCACATTGGTCGGTTATCAGTTATATTTGGATGCACTTCTGTGTTGTGATGATTAATTTCGGAGCTATTTAGACCGATACTATAGAGAATCATTTAATGGAATTGCGTATTTCATGCATCTTCCTGGTGGACCAATCTACGTACTCGTTACAGAGATTTTTTGGAGGACCTTCTTCTGGTCTGAGTGTCCCAACCGGTGTACGTTTACCTTCATCCATTGCTATCAAATGTCTACATTGTGCGGATCCCCAGCAATCAGAAAATTCTTGCAAAAATTCTTTCACTACACTTCGTGCCTGGGTACGTTTCAATTTAAAATCATCAACAGGTTCATCTCCATTTGTACCTAGCATAAGACCCAGACTAACTACTGCTCCACTGATAGCACCACAAACCTCACCATATCCAGCAATGCCACCACCCAAAACTGATGTTATTCTCATACATGATGAATTGAATCCAGGGAGTGGGGATTCTCTGTTTACGCAAATCACAACACTCTCAGCGCAGTTGAATGAACGTCCATTGTCTTCTTCCATCAGATTCGCCTAGCGTGCACCGTGTAAATGACTCAATGAAAAACATTCTCCCGTGAAGTTGATATTATAACATCAAGCTTAAAACAATCTGAAATATCCCAACCTTGGGGAATAACATTGACAAATGTCCAACAAACTTTCGAGAAATTGGTTTCCCTCGCTATACAAAGAGAGGAAGAAGCTTACAACTTTTACATGAAAGCCTCTGAGGAGTCAAAATTCAAATCATCGGCAAAATTGCTCCAGGAGTTAGCACACCAAGAAGTAGCTCACAAGGAGAAACTAAAGGAAGCCCTTGATGCGGGTGTTTGTGATACTTTCACATGCGACACCGTTGAAGAGATTGAGAAGATGGACCTGAGTCAGTATCTTGTAGACATTCCATTGAAATTGGATTCAACACCACAAGATGTGCTCATTGTCGCAATCAAGAAAGAATCTGCAGCAAATAGTTTCTACAAGGCTCTATCAGAGCTTACAGGAAGCGGTGTACACAGAGCTGTCTTTGAAACACTTGCTACTGAAGAAGAAACTCACAAGACTCGGCTTCAGAACATGTACGACGATATTTTCCAACCAGATATGTAGGGAGAGCCATAGAGGCTCCCTCTTCATTCTTTTTTCATAGTCTATTCAGACTAGGTTTTATGTAGCTTTGGTGCAGCTAGGAAGGTCAGACCACGCTTAGTGAGTTCTTCAGCAGTCCTATTCAGAGCATGATGCTTGTCAAGATAGTTTATCAATTTTTTAGGCATATGACCTGCTTCAATCAAGTCTTCCTTCGTTCGGAAGTAATCTAGTATGTCAGTTGGATAATCTCGTGAGGCATCAATTTCAGGAACTGCACCTTCGTGTTTTGCACTGATGTTCTTCACGTGATCTGCTAACTCAAGAAGCTCTGGTAGTCTATCATAGGGTTGCCGAACAATAGACTTGTAGGTTTCAGTAATATGATGTTCAATTCGTACAACATCTTCAAAGCCAAAGTCCTTACGAATATATGCAGAAAGCTCTATAGTTTCATTGTTTACGCTGTTTGCTAAGTTAAAGCCAATGAGTGGGCTAGTTCCATCATCACGACTGAACAACTTGGCCGTTAATAGAGTCCACAAACAAGCATAGGGATTATCGTTGCCCATATACACTGAAATTTTGAATTCCATATCAATTCCTAGTTTGTGCATCATATAGCCAACTAGCACGCTGCCGGGATTAACGTTGAGCACTTGGATTATGCCATATTTTGTATAGTAATTGAGATATTCATCTGCCCACTTTAATGGAAACTCGTTAGGCATTCCAACACCACCAAAGTATCCAGTTATTGTAGCAGGACCTCCAAGGTGAACATTAACTGGTGCGCCATCGGGACCGGGAGATGTTCCCTTTGTATCAAGAGTTTCAACATATGATGAACCAGTAATCTGCATTCCAGCAGCGAAGGCAAGTACATCATTATCTGCAGTTTGCTCAACCATATTGCGTACCCGAATGAAACGACCCGGCATGAGTTCACCCTTCTCAATTGCCTGCTTCGCCTCTTCTATGAGCCACGGGAAGTACTGGCATGCACTAATCTCAAGAGTGATTGCAAAACTATCATCAAATTTCATAGATTTCGATTCATCACCAAGTATCTTCTGTCGATATTCAGGAATTGTGATGAACGCATCATTATCACGTTGTTCCTGTAACCATTCAAGATCTTTGAGGTAGGGAGATTTCTTTGCATCAAGTGATGCTAGGAGATTATCGAGTTTTCGAGCCTCTCTTGCCTTCTTATTAATCTCATCAACTCCACCATGCTTCTCAATCAAATCTAGAAGATTCGTGATGAGAGGATTATCATCCTTGAGGAGGAAATCATTGATTTCGTTCAAGCGATTCTGATCGATTTTGAGTTTGTCCCTGTCGGTCATTTATAGGCCGTCCATCTTTTTCAAGAGCTAGGATGACACTCAGGAGTGTCAATTCTGCAATAATATTAGTCCTAAAAAACCGTTCTGACTGGATGTGACCTCATTCATTTGATGGATTTTCGGAAGGTGGCACAACTAAATTTCCAGAATCACCATAGTTGATTGTGCGTAAGTAAGATCGAATGGTGGGACCAATCAATAGTGTCACAGCACCACCAATTACAACCTGTGCTAAATTAACTGTTACAAGCTCACCGATTGCTACTACAATATCGAAAAGAATCACCTGAGCAATGAAATATCCTGTCAGCATTATGACAGCTCCCACGAACACTGCGATGATGTCACGTACATTCACTCTGACATGTTCTCGTGCGCGAGAACCCAAATACCCCACTGCCATGCCCTCTAAACCTTTGACAATGAATGTAATAGGAGCATAGAAGGTGTATCCACTGGCCACATCGGCTACGGCGGATCCAACTCCCCCTGCAAAGAAGCCGCCAACCGGACCTAGAAGAAGACCACTAAGCATCACCATGGTATCTCCAAAGTTGAAATAGCCACTTGTTCCCGGATATGGAATCTGGATTACGAGAGTCATAACTGTTGTAAGTGCAGTCATTATTGCAAGCAGAGCTAGATTAACAGCAGAATTTTTCCCTGCAGGTCGAAAATACTCCATTTCCATATTATTCACCCGTGTCTAGTTAAGAATTGGCAGGATATATAACTTTGAGCCTATATATAGGCGGCGTGATTTCCTATGTCCTTTGTATCATCATTTGTGTGTACAAAATGCGGAAAACAGTTTCAAGATGATGTTCGCGAAAGAGTATGCCCAAAGTGTGGAAGTTTTCTTGAGATAAGATATGACTTGGATGCCATAAGAAAAGTTGTGACTAGAAAATCATTACGCGTCCGAAAACCAGGCATCTGGAAGTATTCAGAACTCTTACCAGTTTCAACTCCCTCTAAGGCGGTATCTCTTGGAGAGGGTGGAACTTTCCTTCACAAGTGTGATAGACTCGCCAAGCATCTTGGGTTAAAATCATTGTACCTGAAAGATGAAACCACTAATCCAACAGGCTCTTTCATTGACCGAGGTACTGCTGTTGAAGTGACAGTAGCCAAAGAGAGAGGGTTTGAATCTCTGTGCTGTGGATCAACAGGAAACCTTGCGGCTTCCCTTGTTGCCTATGCGGCACGAGCTGGGATAGAGAGTAATGTATTCATCGCGCAAACTGGTAATGTAGACATGGGAAAATTTTACCAAATACTTGCATATGGTGCAAATGTTACAGTAGTAAAAAACCATGAGGAGGCTCTGGCAAGAGCTGATGCAGAAAAGCATCACAGCTATGTGGTCAAGGCATATAGCTCAATATTTCTTGAAGGCGTCAAAACCACAATCTTCGAAATCTGTGAACAACTCATGTGGAATGCACCAGATTGGATATTGGTTCCAATGGGTAACGGCGGACATCTTTCTTTGATTTGGAAAGGGTTGAGAGAGTTGCAGGAGATTGGTATTCTGGATGATATAGAAACCAGAATAGTGGGAGTTCAGTCTGCAGGTTGCGCTCCAATTGTGGAGGCATTTATGAGCGGATCAAAAAACATCATTCCGACTTCTAGTGGAGCCACTATTGCTCTTGATATCGGAGTGGGAAATCCATCATGCGGACATACAGCGCTAAGAGCAATACGAGAGTCCAATGGGTTTGCTCTTTCAGTGTCTGATAAGGATACACTGAATGCAGTGGGCTCAATTGCTAAACTTGAGGGGGTTTTCGTTGAACCGGCATCAGCAACTCCTGTTGCTGCCTTGCGCCAGCTGTTGCAGTCAAATGAGATAGATCCCTCAGATTCAATTGTCTGTGTTGTCACAGGAATGGGTCTAAAGTATCCAGAGATAGCTCGAATCTTAATCAAAGGACAATCCAAACTTGAACACCTACTTAGTCGAGTAGAAGACAGGAAGTTTACAACTCAAATTGGTAGAACCAAACAGCAGATACTCCAGACATTATTAGAGGGAGAATCGTATGGATACGGGATCTGGAAGAATTTGAAAGAAGAATTTGGAATTTCCATTAAGATACCTAGTGTGTATCAACATCTATCAGAGCTTAGGAGTACAGGTCTCATAACTCAGACTAGAATAGAAAGCACATATGACAATAGAAAAAGGACGTATTATGCTCTAACTGAAAAAGGAAAAAGAACAATAAAGCAGCTTAGAAAGCTTACTTCACGGTCTTAAGAGAAGTATTTTAACAAACTTTACGTATTATTCTGAAGTGAGTAGTTTGAATATCAGACTCCACATATTTTCTATTAAGAGGTTGTGAACAATGTCCAAAAAATGGATACAGACTGCAGATTGGAAGAGTGAGAAACACGTACCTGCGATTGATATCAAAGAGGTTAAGGACGGTGTTGCAGTTGTTAATGTGACGGTTGGCAAAGAGATTGCTCACCCTAACACAACAAACCACCACATCAAATGGATGGATCTTTTCTTCTGGCCGGAAGGAGAGAAGTTTCCAGTTGAGATTGGTTACTGCACCTTTGATCACCATGGAGAGTCAGCTCAGGGACCAGATAGTAGCGGAATATACAGTGAGCCAGTTGCTAAATTCGTCTTCAAGACAGGAAAATCTGGGACGCTGATGGCAACTTCATATTGCAATATTCACGGTCTCTGGAAGAGCGAATCTGAGCTCAAACTCTAAATTAATGAAATCTTAGTTGAAATGGGCCTCCAAATGGAAGGTCCATCAACATTTTCTTTCTAATCTTCTACTCATTGAGATAGCTGTAGCCAACTTCCTGCAGGATTCTCGTAGTTATAATCTCCTTTAGCTAGTCACATCATGTGACTCTCAATTGTGACCCTCAATAGTGCCTTTGGTATATATACTAAATCTGAGCAGTATATCTTGTGAACTATTATGGCTCTAACAACTAACAACCGAACTAACTCCGTGCTGAAGAACAACAGAGCAAGTGTCCAATCGACCAAGGCTCTAACCTACGCATACTTGTATCAGAGGTGAATAATATGGCTCTAGCAAAGAAAGTAATCAAGTCCCGTAAGAAGAGAATCTCCACCCAAGCTATTACTCATGCATACATCTACAGGTGATCATCATGACTAATGATAGAAACGCAGCAGAGATTCACGAGAGTACACACAACGACAAGGCAAAACGTCGTTGCTTATCTGATGACGAAGTGCTCATGTTGGAAGCAACATGAGTTCTTTTTGATTTTTTATTTACTGACTCTTTCTAACTCCCAGGTTTAATTATCCAGCTGATAAGTTCAGAAGCCATTGGATTCTCCTGAATGACAGCTTCTTGATATGATTTATTTTCGAAAGCAAGTAGGACATTTTGCATACTTGAATCAAATCCAACTATCTTTACAGCCCGTTGAAGAGCTTTTGGTCGAAAAGCAATCCAAGAAAAGAACAATGAAATAGCAAATAATACAGAGAATGCAACAGACCAGAATGGAAGTGGTCTTCCTCTTGAAAAAGCATCACCAAGAAAGAGAAGCCCGAAGAAGAAGAAGGCCATTGTAAAACCATCAATAATTAAACAAAAGGATTTGTACCGATCTTCGCCTTCAGCAGTATCATAGTGGTCTTCGCAAACAAAAAAACGCAAGACCTGCATCTTCGGTTGTGGAAGTCGTTTCATTGGTATAGCATGGGCTCTGAAAGAGGATTCCCATTTTGTTCCTCCAGCAGTAAAAGTAATACGTGAAGGAATAGATGCAGTGGCTCCACAGACTGGACATAATTTTGGAAATCTAACTTTCGAGAGTTCTACACGAACAACTGGTTCCTCAAAGTACTGTTTCTGTGGACTCATGGTTCCAGAACCTCATTTTCAAAAAATATCTTTCACAATCTATAATGAGTGTATCGAACAAGGCTAGAATTAGTTTTATTTACTAGAGTGCCGAGGTAAGAGTATGTATTATGGAGCGATGGTCAAGCTAAGGGCTTTGGAGATGGAAGACCTTGATCTAATTTTAAAGCACTGGAACAATCTTGAGTTGCGTCAATTTCTTGCAACTGCTTGGCCTATGTCCAAGAACGCAGAACGTAAGTGGTTAGAACGAGCGACAACAATGGATCCTTGGAGAGACGGAGGGATAGTTCTAGCGGTT
This sequence comes from Candidatus Thorarchaeota archaeon, assembly GCA_018238205.1. Lineage (GTDB taxonomy): Archaea > Asgardarchaeota > Thorarchaeia > Thorarchaeales > Thorarchaeaceae > SMTZ1-45. The sequence goes on along the minus strand of JABCTV010000005.1, from coordinate 27,494 downwards.
GAAGACAAGAAGACAAACGAATTCTTGGGAACCGTAAGTTTCTTTGATATTTCAAAACAACATCAGAAAGCAGAGTTTGGAATAGCTATCCATAATCCAGAAAATTATGGGAAGGGGTATGGTACAGACACAACACGTGTAATGCTCTGGGCAGCATTCCATATTTTGGGGCTGAATACAGTCTTCCTAATCACACTTGAATCTAACAAGCGAGCTCAACGAGCATATGAAAAAGCAGGTTTCAAACATGCAGGTGTGCTAAGACAAGGTGCCTACATGCTAGGTAAATTCCATGACTTTGTAATCATGGATGTGACAAAGAAGGATTTCTTTGAAATGTATCCTCCAGGTACAGAGGTTGGTCAACAATAGTATGGCAAAAGAGTGAAAGGTAGAACTGGTCCTCCAAGCATAAGACCCAAAAGAGAGCTAGCTGTTACGCGAAACCGTAGCTAAAAACTACCTATCGGAGGACCTTCCAATGACAGATTCTAAACTTCAAGAACGTGCTATTAACGCCATCCGTTTTCTATCTGCAGATGCAATCCAACAAGCTAATTCGGGACATCCAGGTATGCCAATGGGTGCAGCCGCCATGACTTATGCACTCTGGACTCGACACTTACGGTTCAATCCTAGCAATCCAAATTGGTTTGATAGAGACCGCTTCGTTCTTTCGGGTGGACATGGCTCAATGCTGCTTTATTCTCTTCTCCACCTCACCGGTTATGATGTATCAATGGAGGATTTGAAGGACTTCCGGCAGTGGGGTTCTAAGACCCCTGGTCATCCAGAGAGTCATCATACCCCTGGTGTAGAGGTCACAACTGGACCGCTTGGACAAGGTTTTGCAAATTGTGTAGGCTTTGCAATGGCCGAAGCACATCTAGCAGCAATCTTCAATCGTCCTAAACATAAGATTGTAGACCATCATATCTATGCAATAGTTACAGATGGGGACTTGATGGAAGGACTCTCTTCTGAAGCTGCATCATTGGCCGGACATCTACAATTAGGCAAAATAATAATGCTCTACGATGATAACTTAATTTCAATTGACGGCAGCACCGATCTTACATTCTCAGAAGATCGAGGGGCTAGATTCGAGGCTTTTGGGTGGCATGTACAGCATGTCAAAGATGGCAATGATGTTGATGCGGTTGACAAGGCAATAGATAATGCAAAGAAGGATTCTCGACCATCATTGATTCTCTGCAGAACTAACATTGGATTTGGTATGCCCAACAAACAAGATACTGCAAAGGCACATGGGGAACCACCGGGTGAAGCTGAACTTGAGGGCGCAAAGAAGAAACTTGATTGGCCACTTGAACCACGATTCTATGTTCCTGATGATGTTCTAGATCATTTCAGACAAGTTAGAGAAATAGGAGAAGACCGAGAAAAAAGCTGGGATTCACAATTTGAAAAATATGAAGAACAACATCCAGAACTTGCCGCAGAATTTGTCAGAAGAATGAAGGGAGATTTAGTTCCTAATTGGGATGATGATCTTCCAGTCTTTCCAGCAGATGACAAAGGAATGGCAACAAGAGCTGCTTCTGGTAAAGTAATCAATGCTATTGCAAAAATTCTTCCTGAGATGATTGGAGGTTCAGCAGATCTTACGCCTTCAAACAAGACTTGGATTGATGGAAGTCCATCATTTCAAGCAGATACACCTGAAGGACGAAACTTACACTACGGTGTTCGGGAACATGCTATGGCAGCGGCAGTAAATGGAATGGTTGCCCATGGAGGAATAATACCATACTCAGCTACATTTTTGATGTTCTCAGATTATATGCGTCCATCAATCAGACTTTCTGCATTATCCCAGCATGGTAGTATCTGGGTATTCACACATGATAGTATAGGTGTCGGTGAAGATGGTCCCACCCATCAACCCGTAGAACACCTAGCATCGCTTAGAGCTATTCCCAATCTCATAGTAATTAGACCAGGAGATGCTAATGAGGTGGTGGAAGCATGGAAGTTAGCAATCAATCGACGAGATGGACCAACATTGATGGCATTAACCAGACAGAATGTACCTGTGTTAGATCGAAAGAAGTTCAATCCAGCCGCAGGTACAGCAAATGGAGCGTATGTACTTGCAGATTTTGGTGATAAGCCAGAAATCATCCTAATTGCATCAGGGTCTGAAGTAGGACTGATTGTAAAGGCAGCTGAGAAACTTCATGCAGAGGGAATCAGTGTTCGTATAGTTTCATTCCCAAGCTGGGAATTATTTGATGCTCAGAGTCAAGAATATCAAGACTCGGTGCTCCTTCCAGACGTTAAAGCGCGTCTCGCTGTTGAAACAGGTGTATCCCAAGGATGGGAACGCTGGGTAGGAGATGCTGGAAGCTGTGTATGTGTAAACAAATTCGGAGCTTCTGCACCTGGAAAGGTCTTGTTTGAAAAATACGGATTTACTGTAGAGAATGTTGTTGAACAAGCACGGAAACTTATCGGTCATTAATCGTACAAAATGTCGCATAAAATGGTTGTAAGCATCCATAAACAATATAGTTGGATTTAGAGTCCTCATAGGCCCGATTGTGTTGGCATTTAATCTATCTACTCAATATTTGCTATATATACTCAAAGTGAGGGACATCTTAGTGATTCAAATGAATCTGAACAGAAAAGCCACACTTGCATTTTTTGCATTAATGCTCGTCGCGATTGGTGTACCCTTAGCAGCCGCGCAGGGTAACTCCGTCGAGTACCAGTATTCTGCTGGAATAGTATCCCTCACTACAGATGACATTGCCATCAAGGTGACTGGAAATAATCAAGCACCACACTTTCACTGGTGGGATCCAAATACACCAGCAGTTGACTATCATGTAATGTTTGTGAAGATGTTTGAAGCAAATGACACAAACACTGATGGTGTTTTTGAAAGCGATACTGACCAAGTCATTGGTGCTCCATTTGCACTCCCAACAACTGATTGGAACTTTAGTGATTTTGTTACAGTAGAAGATGAAGGAACCACTACTGAAGTCCACTTTAATTTCACAACTACAGCCGAGTATGATCCTCGTCCTGAAGGCACTGGTACAGATTATGGCATGCTGCCTAGCAAGCCAGCTTTCAACGTATCAATCGAAGTAAGGGTCCACATGAATTTGACCAACTCTGGTGAGATGAAATTTGACCTTATTGTTGATGGATGGGACTGGACCTATGAAGACTCAATACTTGTTCTTCAGTTCACAGTAACTGAGAGTGCACATGGTCAGCTTCAAGGTGAAGATGAACCTAATGGTTTCCAGAGAGATGGTACAAAGTTCCAGTTCGATGCTGGTTATTTCGAGTACGAAGAAACTGCTTTCGCAGCTAACAACTCACTCGAGGTCAAGGCCAGTTATGGTGAAGGTATTGGAATGGAAGCAGGTGAATCAATCTATCTTGCATTCGAGAACTTTGGTGATGAAACCCTAGAGTATGATCCTATCCTCGGCATCGAATCTTCAACAGGTTTTGTGCTTGATAATACAACTCTTGCATTGATTGGCGGAGCTGTTGTGGTCCTACTTCTAGTCATCGTTGTTGTCAAGAGACGATAGAATGGATATAGTTTGGAAGCAGGTAATCTGCTTCCCCTCCTTTTATTTTTCTTAATTTCAAACAGAAGTTTTGGAATCAGAATCGATAGTAGAAAAAATTATACTTAAATTCCCAGACCGCAAGGTATATTTAGTTCGGTGCCTAACTGTTTGGGTACGAACTAATCGAGAGTCCTAATAATGAACGAGAAGGAACTTAGGGAAATGTGTCTTGAACTGCTAGACACCGGATGGCCAGCGTATTTCACAACCATTGATGAGAAGGGCTATCCTCAAACTAGAGCGATGTTTAATCTCCGAAATAAGAAATGGTTCCCAAAGCTGATTCCACTCTTTGAGAAACACAAGGAGGACTTCATGGTCTTATTCGGTACAAATACTTCTTCCACAAAAATACCTGATATCAAGACTAACTCAGCTGTATCCGTCTACTATTGTAATCCTGAAACCTGGAAAGGCGTAATGTTTGGAGGAGATATTGAGAATGTGAAGGATACAGACCTGAAGAAAGATTTGTGGCATGATGATTGGGACAAATACTATACAGGAGGAATTGATGACCCAGACTATTCAGTTCTGCGATTGTACCCGAAAAGCGCAAAGGGTTGGAGTGGAAGTGATACATTCAAACTAGATTTAGGTGATTCACCATGATGTCGCAAAGAGAGGGTGGATTCCTCAGCACTCAGATACATCACCTTGGAAGACGGGTGTTTTCAGAATTACTCAAAAAGCACAATATAGAGATTGGTCCGGGACAAGGAAGGATTCTCTTCGCGTTATGGCAACAAGATAATGTTCCAATAAATGACCTGTCAAAAAGGACTCTTCTCAGGAAATCTACATTGAGTGAATTATTGGACAATCTCGAGGGTGCAGGATATATTCGTCGAGAACAGTCAGAAGAGGATAGAAGAAAGACTATGATACTGCTGACTGAGAAGACTCGAAAACTTCAGAGTACGTATATCAAATTATCAGCAGATATGACGGAAATATTCTACAAAGGATTTACTCCGGAGGAGATAGACGAACTCGAAGCTTACCTCCATAGAATCTTGAAAAATTTAGTATCACAAGAATCAGACTGAGTCAACATAGAGAGATGTCTGAGAATGAGTAGTAAGATAATATTGCTAGGAACGGGGACTCCAAACCCAGATCCCAACAGATTAGGGCCATCCGTTGCGATAGTTGTGGATGATTCATTGTATTTGGTAGATTTTGGTGCAGGTGTGGTAAGACAAGTTGCGGCTGCAGGTATTTCTGTTTCAAAAATATCCCGAGCATTTCTGACACATTTGCACTCAGACCATACAATAGGATATCCGGACATCATCTTAACACCGGGAGTTATCGGGAGAAGGGAGCCATTGGAAGTATATGGACCAAGGGGGCTCACGGACATGACAAATCACATCATGGCAGCCTATGAGATTGATATTCAAGAAAGAATTCAAGGACTTGAACCAGCCAATCAGAATGGTTACATCGTCCACGCTCATGAGATAGATGAAGGATTAATTTACACAGATGAAAATGTCAAGGTCGAAGCCTTTCGAGTAGATCACGGAACTTTGGAATCTTATGGTTTCAAATTTATTCTACCTGACAGGACTGTAGTGATCTCTGGAGATACTTGTCCATCAGCGAACCTAATCAAACAGGCATTGGGATGCGATATTCTAATTCATGAGGTATACTCTGCTGAAGGACTCCAAGGACGAACAGAGGATTGGAGAAGATATCACTCATCAGTTCATACATCTACACGTGAACTTATAGAAGTTGCAAAGAAAGTAAAACCCGAGCTGCTTGTATTGTACCATCAACTGTTCATGAAAAAATCTGATGATGAACTAATGTGGGAAATTACCGAACACTATGATGGCAAGGTAGTATCAGGTAACGATTTGGATGTATTCTAATTTGCTAGGTGGGAACAAGAAAATGAATAAAAGCCGCTATGTGCTACTTGTTGAATTATACCTAGTCAGAGGTGGACTCATTGCATTTTGATGACGAGGACCTATGGGAAGAAGAAGACTGGGACGACGATGAATGGGAAGATGATGATGACTGGTAATCTTCCACAAATAATGCAATCTATGGAAGATGAGTATAATGGTTGATGAAATTGAACCACTTTCAGATGAAAATCTTAACGATGTACTTGATATTTTATCCGTAGATCCGTTATCCAATATTGTCCTTATAGCTGATTGTACTCAATTGAGAGATTGGTGTGATGTCAGAATCCTGAGAAACGATGATAGAATAGATGCGGTCTTCTCACTATATAGTGATCTAGATTTTCTAGCAACTGCCTTCTGGTGTCGAGATGTAGAATCTCTTATTGAAATAATGGAAGATTTTTCAGACTTGTTAGTTGGAAAAGAGTTCATTGCAATTTGCACTCAGGAGCAGTTAGATCAATTTGGCAAAGCCTGTGTCATTTTGAAACTAATCAAAGAGCGGCAGATGATAGCTGACAAGTTAACTGAATTATATTGCGAGTGCAAGCAAGCACCAGTTAGACTATCAATAGAGAATGCTGAACAGCTTAAGGAGCTGTATAGACTCAGTGGTACACCAGCGTGGACCCCGAATGCAATGAATTTGGGTCCATTCTATGGGATAATTGAGGAGGATGGTACGATTTCTGCGGTTGCAGGAGTTCATTATGTTACTTCATATGGTACAGAAATCGGAAACGTAGCTACACACCCTAATCACAAAAGGAAAGGTTATGCCGCTGCATGTATCAAATCAGTAGTTGATGAAGTCTTGAAGACTTCTGACTTGGTGGTTCTACACTATTTTGAAGAGAATACTCCAGCACAGAGATTGTACGAAAAAATGGGATTCAAGTATTCAGAAGCAGATCCCGTGTATTTTGTCAGAGGAACCTGTACAGAGTAAGATTCATTTTCATCAACCTGAAATATCATTAGGTACTGAGCTACAGAATTTAGTGATTGAAATGTCTGAAGTACTGATCTTAACTCGAAAAGAAGTAGAGTCTTGTCTTTCTATGAAACGGACTATTGAAGCAGTCAAAGAAGCTTACATGGCTTTTGCAAATAATAGAGTGCAGATGCCTCCAGTAATGCATTTGGATATTGCAAAGTATAATGGAGAAGTTGATATCAAATCGGGTTTTGTTGAGGATTTCGGTCTCATCGGGACTAAGATTGCCAGTGGCTACTACGATAATCACAAATTGGGATTACCACCGGGAATGGCCGTAATAGTACTTCTGGACCTTAAGACAAGTATGCCGTTAGCTATTATGGATGGTTCCTATATCACAGCATATCGAACTGGAGCAGCTGGTGCAGTTGCTGCAAGTGTTTTAGCAAGAAAGAATTCAAAGAAAGTTGGAGTTATCGGTGCAGGGACTCAAGGTCGTATGCAGGTGCTTGCACTCAGAGAGATATTTGAACTTGAAGAAATTCGAGTGTGGGATATTGAAGAGGAGATTGGAAAACGCTACGCCACAGAGATGTCAGATCTTTTGGGAATAGATGTCAATTATTCTCCAAGCCGAGAAGAAGTTGTACGCGGAAGCGATATTGTTGTGACTGTCACTCCATCAAGAAAAGCATTGGTGATGGAAAGTTGGATAGAAAAGGGGATGCACATCAATGCGATTGGTGCTGACGGACCTGGAAAACAGGAGCTTGATCCCGCAATAGTGAAACGAGCTGATAAGGTAGTAGTAGATAGTCTAAAACAGTGCAAGATCATTGGAGAAATTCAACATGCTCTATCACAGGGACTAATCCAAGAGAAAGATATCCATGGAGAGATTGGAGAGATTTTAATTGGAAAGAAAGTCGGACGTGAATCGGAAAACGAAATTACTTTCTTTGATTCGACGGGTTTAGCAGCTCAAGATATTGCCGCAGCTCATGTGGTTTTTAAGGCGGCTGTAGAGAAAGGAATTGGATACTCAACACGGTTGATGAGCTGATAATATTTCCCTGATGCATAGTAATTTAACAAGAAAATGTGGAAAAACAAACTCTCCAGTGAGGATGAATATATTGCTAAACGGACACAAAGTTGCAGAAGAAACAGAAGAATCACGTACAACTAACATGCAGGTTAAGATACGACAACTTTTGGAATCCTTCGAGGCAACTGAAACCATTCATACTCCTGAAGAACTCGCTGATAGGGTCAAATCTGAGTTAGAGATCGAGGATGAAGACCTTTCAAATTTTACATTCATTGAAGCAGGAAATGTCATAAATCAGAGTGCATACGAATATGTAAAGAAAGAAGATAGGATTGTTTTGATCCCACATTGTCTGAGAGACGCAGAAAAATGCATAGCACCAATTGATGATGAAGGATATCACTGTAAGAAATGTGGTGCATGTATCATTGCAGAGATTACCCAAGCTGCAGAAGATAGAGGAATTAAATGGTATATGGTTGGTGGAGGTTCTCATGCAATTAATATTGTTAAGAATGCCCGTCCTCAAGCAGTGTTCGGGATTGCATGTTTTGATGATGCCAAGTTAGGTGTTGAGAAGGTCGGGAAATTTGGCATACCTACTCAAGCTGTATTACTTAGCAAGGCAGGTTGCGTCAACACGGAAGTGGAAATTGACAAGGTTCTTACTAAATTAGATTTACCTGATTCTAGTGAATGAATCAGCTTGTAATAAGAGATTTTGCAAAATCCCGAGCATTATTCAAATCTGTTTCACTAGGGTGACCTTTATTCTTACCACCGCCAATCCGGAAAGGACCATAGGTTTCAAGACCACGACAGGAGAATACGTCGACAATGTGTGCGCCTTTCTTAGTTAGTTGGTTCTTCAATGCTGTTTCAAACGCGGGTCGTGTAGGAAATTTTGAAAACCCACTTGTATAAAATACAAATGTGTTCTTTCCAGTAAGATTGTCAAGATTTTTTACAAAGTTCAACAAGCTTCTATGATGTTTTCCCATGTAGATTCCAGAACCAAAACCGATGAGATCGTATTGATCGAGCGAGGCAATATCGATTTCTTCAGGTGTTGAGAGATCAGCATTTAATTCACTGGCCATAACTTGAGCGACACGTAGTGTGTTTTCATGATGTATGGACTTGTAGATAATTAATGTCTTCAAGAGAAATACCCCAATAACTACATCAATTTCACTGGATGCCCACTCGATAAATCTAGTGCTTCGTGCGTTATTGAAAGATATACTCCACTTTGTGAAAATTTATCAAGTATTAAAGATGCTAGTCAAAATCCGACGACCATTTGGGACGGATGCTCTAAAATTTCAAGAGTTCTAGCGTTAGATTTAGAAGGGGTTTATAGCCGAGCATTTGACTGAATCTATGAGATAGTTTTGAATATTGAGGAGAATCTACTTTGAAAGTTGAGAAACGAGACAAGAGAATAGTAGAGTTTGACGATTCAAAAATCGAGGCTGCAATAACTAAAGCCTTTGAATCAAATAGCGCAGACACGGTTCCAGTAAGGGGACTAACCAAGGAAGTCGTACAGATTATTCAAGAGCAAAGACAGGATGTTATCCACATTGAAGAAATTCAGGATATAGTTGAAGACACGCTCATGTTGAGAGGTTTCACAGAGATTGCACGATGTTACATGAAATATCGTGAGAAGCATAATGAAGCTCGCAGAATACTCCAGTTGATGGGGGTCGTTGATGATCTCAAGTTTGGTCCGAATGCAGCCACTGTTCTATCACGTTATCTTCTCAAGGATGAAGAAGGGGAACCATTAGAAACTCCCTCACAGCTCTTTCGGAGAGTTTCTGGTGCTGTCGCCAGTATTGAGAAGATGCATGATGAAAATGCAGACGTTGAAGAATATGATGATCTCTTTTATTCCATGATGGCAAGTCTTGAATTTCTTCCAAATAGTCCGACTCTATTTAATGCAGGAACAAAGTTGGGTCAATGTAGTGCTTGTTTCGTTCTGCCAATTGAGGATAATATGGATTCGATTTTCACATCACTCAAGCATATGTCAGTTGTACAGAAATCTGGAGGCGGTACAGGTTTCTCGTTTTCAAGATTGAGACCAGAAGGAGCAACAGTTGGTACAACAGGGGGAGTTGCTAGTGGTCCCATTTCATTCATGAAGGTTTACGATACTGCCACAGACATCATCAAACAAGGAGGTCGTAGAAGAGGGGCAAACATGGCGATACTCCGCTGCGACCATCCAGATATCATGAATTTCATTTCGTGCAAGTCAGATAAAAAATCCTTCAAGAATTTCAACATCTCAGTAGCTATAACAGATCAGTTTCTTGATGCTCTCAGGAATGATAAGGAAATTGACTTGATAGCTCCTCACAACAAGAAAGCAGTTCAAAGCATAAGTGCACGAGTAATCTTTGATGCAATTGTGCATAATGCATGGAGTACAGGAGACCCCGGACTTGTCTTCATCGACCGAATAAATGAAGAACATCCATTGAATGGAGAACTTGTAGAATCAACTAATCCATGCGTTTCTGGTGATACAGTAGTAAGTACAGAAAGAGGATTGTTGAACATTCAAGATGTTCCCAACATGATTAAGACCGCTAAGAAAATGGTCTACCTTCTCCAAACCAATGAGGGTTATCAGGTCAAGGTGACTAAAGATCATAGAATACTAACTCCTGATGGATGGAAACAAGCAGGAGATTTGATTCAGGGTGATAAATTAAAGATTCAGAGTAATGAAGGGGGATTTGGAGAATCAGGTAATCTACGAATTGGGCAGATTCTTGGATGGTATGTCGGGGATGGATGGCATACAGGAAAAGACCAACGAGCCACATTAGCTTTCTATGGGAAAGACAAAGGTAAGCTCACTCAATACTATCGAGATATTGTAAATGAAGAGCTTGAATCCAATCTTGTAATCATTAAGAGTAAGAAACGAGAGGAGGTCAGATCAAGAAGGATTCTGAATCTGATTGAAGAATGGGAGATGAAGTCGAAAGAAATATCCAACTTGTTACTCTCATCTACAATGGATTGTCAGAGAGGGTTCTTGCAAGGATTCTTCAGTGCAGATGGTTCGATTCAAGGCACAATTACGAAAGGATTCACTGTACGGCTTTCTCAAAACAATTTAGATAATCTGCGCCTTGTCCAGATTATGTTACTTAACTTTGGAATTGCATCAAGAATCTATGAAAATAGACGTCATGAACAAATGAGATTGATGCCGGATGGAAAAGGACAGAGTAAATTATACAGAACTAAAGCAAATCATGAACTGATTGTTTCAAAACAGAATATCATAGGATTCAGGGATCGGATTGGTTTCCTCTTAGAATACAAACAGAATCGATTGGTCACAAGCATTGATTCATTGAAAGCTCGAGGTCCATACAAAGAGCGTTTCGTGGCAAGGTTTGACTCGTTGACACCACTTCAAGAGGAGGATGTCTTTGATATTGTTGGTACTCCATTAGGGGGATTTGTGGCTAACGGGATTGTAGTTCACAACTGTGGTGAACAACCCTTATTGCCTTACGAGTCATGCGTTTTGGGAAGCATAAATCTTTCAAGAATGGTCACAGATGGAGAGATAAATTGGTCAAGACTTGAAGAAGTAGTCAAGCTCGCAGTTCGTTTTCTGGACAATATAATCGACCTCAATGTCTACCCAGTTGAGGAAATCGAGCGGGTGACTAAGGCAAATAGGAAGATTGGACTTGGGATAATGGGCTTTGCTGAGCTTCTCATGAAGTTGAGAATTCCGTATGACTCTGTGAAGGGGCTTGAGAAGGCAGAGGAAATTATGTCATTCATCAGACAGAAAGCAGAGAGAGCGTCAGCTGATCTAGCAAGGATACGAGGGAACTTCGAGAACTTTGCTCTCCTGAAGAATCGAAATAAATGGAAACGAAATGCATCAGTAATCACTGTTGCACCGACTGGCAGTATCAGTCTCATTGCACAGACGAGCAGTGGAATTGAACCACTATTTGCTATTGCTCACAGTAGAATGCTTGCAGAGGGTATTCATCTAAGCGAGGTCAATCCTTTGTTTGAGAGCGTGGCAGTTGATGGAGGATTCTGGAGTGATGAATTGGAGCACGAAGTTGCGAAGACAGGTTCTGTACAACAGATTGATGAAGTACCTGGTGATATCAAGAAGGTCTTCAAGGCTGCGCAAGAAATTGATCCAGAATGGCATATTCGAATGCAGGCCGCATTTCAGAAACACACTGATAACGCAGTGAGTAAGTGTATTCAAGAAGATACACTAATGTTGACAAATCAAGGATTGATTTCAGTTAAGGAATGTGGTGATGCGAAAGGAGATGATTCATTTGGTTCACCATATCCTAATCTTCAGGTTATTTCTGGTAATGGAGGAGGAACAGAAAGCGTTTTGTCACATTATTCTGCAGGTACACACCCAGCTACCGAAATTCGGTTGAAGAATGGAGCAAGTCTTACTGGTGCTTCAAAGACGCACAAAATACTGACAATTGATGGTTGGAAAAATCTTGGGGACATATCTGTAAAAGATCTGGTCTTAGTGAAACATAAATTTGACCCTATACACACAGCGGGTCGAAAACCAATATCTATTGATTACCAACTACGCACAAATGCAAAAAAGATGCAGTTACATGATACGATGGGTGCAGAACTCGCTTTGTGGCTGGGCATGATTGCAGCTGATGGAAGTTTAGTTGAATCATCTGGAGCTGTAGGTTTTCATGAGAAAAATCCAATTATAGGAAAACAGTACGTGTCACTAGTCAAGAAGCTTTTCAATGTGAAACCAAAAAGTAGCGTCGATCCCCGTACGGGTGTTGTATCTCATATAATTAATTCACGTGTTCTTGTAAGATATACTAAAGCCCTTATTGGAAATAAAGCAAGAAACAAACACGTACCGAAGCAAATCCTTCAGGGAAATGCAACTGAAAAGATTGCCTTCGTCAATGGATTAACGCTAGATGGTTTTTTGAAAGAGAAGTGGGGATTGGTCGTTTACGAAGGAATGTCTAAGAGATTAGCGTATGAAACTGCAGAAATATTACGAAGTTTCGGTTTACCGTATATCTATCAGGGAAAGAAGGACGTTAAAGGTCATGGTGAAGCTTACTCTGTTTATGTGAGTAATGATCTTCAAGAACTTATTCAACCCTTGGAAAAACACAAACGAAGTAAACCAAGATATAAGAAATTCCTGGTTCAGATCAATCCTGACGAGGTTAAATCTCTCAAACTCTTTCATACACACCCACAATATTCCAATCTTAGGTGGCTTAAACAATCAAAGCGAAACTACTGTTGGAATACTGTAGCAGAGGAACTTGGGCTACAAATCATATCTTCAGTTGAGAAAGTAGCTAGGATTGAGGATGTTGGTGAGGTTCTACTATATGATATTGAGGTTGATAATGTTCATACCTACCTGGTAAATGGAATCGTATCACATAATACAGTTAACCTGCCAAATAGCGCAACAACTGAAGATATCGAGCGGATATACCTACTTGCTAATGAACTCAAGCTGAAGGGAACAACAGTATTTCGAGATGGGTGCTTAGGTGGGGTTCAAGTTCTCTATACAGGATGCACAGATTGTGGATAGTAGTGACAAACTCCAATTTGTAAAATTTACCAAGTATTAAAGAGGTCAACTGATACAATGTGATAACCATGTTATTACGAGAATTGGGCAAAAGAATCGCAGACAAACAGAGAATTTCATACATCATCGCATTAGCGATTGGATTGATTCTGTATACTATTGTTCTCTTCTTCAATAATTGGAATCCCATTTCTCTAATCACTGGTGTATTTTCCCTAGAACTATCAGTAGTATCCGGGGTCACTATGCGGTTCCTAAGTGGTCTTGGGCTTTCATTGACATACGCAACTTTCTGTTCGCTGATGTTTGGATTCCTCGCGCCTCTGATGAAAGGCAGCAAGACTAAAGCAAAGATTATCGTCGGCATCATTCTGATACCAGCTCTAGGTTTGATATTCTATTCACTATATACAATCTGGGGAGCAATATACATAGCAAGGACTCTAACAGATTTTGAATTTCTTTCAATGATATTCGGTGTCTGGTCATTAATGGTAATGGTCTATGTTCTACCCATAATCAAAGGAGAGTATACACCGGAAATAGAACAAACTGGAGTGTCAAAAGCGCAAAAGAAAGCTGGTGATTGGAAATTTTCAGTCTGGAAAGGGTACAAGTCTTACCTAAGAAAAGACTATGGCAGTGTGTATGAAAAAGAGTTTGAGAGATATGGTTCAAGATTGTTCATGATACGTGCGATTCTAAGCGGTCTTGTCCTGTTACCAATATCACTAATTCTTGTCACTGTCACACCATTGGCAATTCTTAGTATAGTTTTGTGGATACGAATGTTCTCATTGGATCACAAGCATTTCTCTGGTCTGGAGAGAGGGCTGCTGATTCTAGTCACACTATCAGTTGCACTCCAAACTACTATCGCTTTCTTCCAGTCGGAACTGATTGTATACAGTACATTCTTTGATGTTTCCTATGGAATTGGATTACTTAGTGGTGTTATTCTGTTGTTCATTATTATTCTACGAAAATAAGTGAACACAAACAATGTGATGAGCTACTTACCACTGTAAACATAGGATTATATAGCTCTTCTATATGTAGTTAAGCTACATATTACTTTGCTAGTAAAGGTGGTTAATATGCAGAATTTAATCTTAATAGGTTCCGTGAAATTCCTTCACGACCTCTTCACCGTCATGTGGATTGGCGGAATGATTGTCATGGCCGCTGTGATACTTCCATCTGTGAAGAAGCAGCTAGGGCCAGGACCTGAAGCTAAGAAACTAATTGCTACAATGAAGTCAAAACTTAGTATTTTGACATATGTCAGCATGATTGGACTTCTTGTGACAGGATTGTTACTCAGTAATACCTCTCCTCTATTCACAGGATTTCTAGACACAAGCACACAGTATTCTTTGTTGCTAACTATGAAGCACATCGTAATAGCTGTGATGGTTATAATTTCATTATTCAGAAGTTTAGGAATCGAACGTATGAACCTTGAAGGACCAAAGGAACAGAAGTTAGGTGCAGTGCTACTACTGCTTAACGTCATCCTAGGTATTAGTATTCTATTGATAAGCGGCCTATTAGGTGCAGAGAGTATAATTGCAGCACTTCCGTAATAATCAATCAGTATAACGCAGAGAGAGCGATAAGAAGTCCAAAAAGGAGATGTTTGAAATAGCAAACTCGGAAGACCTTGAACCGGTTCCGGTAGTCAGGGTCCTTCTTCTCGCTCTTATCCGCAAATCACCCGGAGCATCAGGGTACGATTTGATGAAGGCAATCCCAGATTTTACCAATGGAAAAATAAATCTAAGCTCAGGAACAGTCTACACAACATTAAGACAATTAGAGAAAAATGGTAGTGTAAACTCCTCCAGAGAGATAACTGGCCGCCGACGTAGAGCATACAACATAACGAAGCAGGGGGAGAGTGATCTGCTTCAATTAGTGGCCCAGATTGAGAAACGCGTTGAGGTTCTACTTAACCCATTGATCAAATTTGTTTCTAACCTGTGAACGACTAGTTTTCAATAAATTTTCCAACGTAAATGGAAGAACTATTGTTATTACAGAGATGTTGCATACTTAGCTAGAGGAAAATTGTATGTCTCATAAATTCAAGCCAACGTCAAAACACAAATTTAGTTTTGGACTTTGGACTGTTGGTAACCCAGGTGGAGACCCTTTTGGACAACCAGTTCGTAAGAAACTTACTCCTGTAGAACTCGTTCATCTTCTTGCAGAGGTCGGAGCTTGGGGAGTGAATCTGCATGACAATGACTTGATACCCATCAATGCAACATCATCAGAAAGACAACAAATCATAGACGAATTCAAGAATGCTCTTGACGAAACTGGTATCGTTGTTCCAATGGCAACTACTAATCTTTTTTCAGACCCTGTTTTCAAAGATGGTGCTTTTACTTCAAATGACTCCAAAGTACGGGCATATGCCCTCCAAAAGACAATGAATGCAATTGACCTTGGTATAGAACTTGGAGCTTCAATGTATGTCTTCTGGGGAGGTCGAGAAGGTGTTGATACCGATGCCTCTAAGGAGAGTATTCAGAGTTTGAAGCGCTTCCGTGAGGCACTGAACTACCTCTGTGAATATATCAAGGATCAAGATTATGACCTCAAATTTGCACTAGAAGCAAAACCAAACGAACCACGAGCTGATATATTCCTTCCAACTACGGGAGCAATGTTAGGATTCATCGAAACACTCGATTATCCTGAGATGGTGGGAGTAAATCCAGAGGTGGCACATGAACATATGGCTGGATTAAATTTCGTACATGCTGTAGCACAAGCTTTGGATGCTGGTAAGCTATTTCACATTGATCTTAATGATCAAGCATTTGGTCGATATGATCAGGACCTAAGATTTGGTTCGGTGAATATCAAGAGCGCGTTCTTTCTTGTGAAATTGTTGGAAGATAATAATTACGATGGGTGTCGTCACTTTGATGCTCACGCATATCGAACAGAGGATTATGAGGGTGTCAAGGACTTTGCCAGAGGTTGTATGAGGACATATCTTATTCTCAAAGAGAAGGTAGACCGGTGGAACAATGATTCTGAAATTCAATCTCTGTTGAGTGAAATCAATGCAGATGATGGTACGATGGATCAATATTTGGGCAAGTACGAATCCAATAAGGCTGCAGCGCTCAAGACCCAGAATTTTGATAGGAAATCTCTTGGTGAGCGCGGTTATGGGTATGAACGACTTGATCAACTGACTATGGAATTACTAATGGGTATCCGTTAGTCGAAGAAAGGCGGAATATTACAGTGAAAGAAGAAGTCTTGTTGTTAGGGCTCGATATCTCCACAACTAGTGCCAAAGCTCTCCTTATCGATACTACAGGCAATGTTGTAAGTAGTGTTAGTACACCTCTCACTCTATCAACGCCATTTCCCCTTTGGTCTGAACAACATCCTGAAGATTGGTGGAATGGTATCATCACTAGTGTGCAACAAGCACTGAGTGATGCAGGTGCTACAGGTAGTGCTGTGGCATCAATTGGTTTGACTGGACAGATGCATGGTCTGGTATTGCTTGATGAAAATGGACATGTTTTACGCCCAGCTATTCTTTGGAATGACCAGCGAACAGCAAGTCAGTGTGATCAAATAAGGGAATTAATTGGTAAGAAAGATCTACTACAAACCAGTGGAAATGATGCTGTAACAGGGTTAACAGCTCCGAAAATTCTGTGGGTACGAGAAAACGAACCGGAAGCATACGCAAAGGTGCGTCAAATCTTACTTCCCAAGGACTACATCAGATTCAGACTTACTGGGGATTATTCTACGGATAAGGCAGGGGCTGCAGGAACATTACTTTTCGATTTGAAACAACGATCGTGGTCTGATGATATATTAATGAAACTCCAAATTCCAAATGAGTGGTTACCTCCAACGCACGAAGGACCTGAAGTGACTGGAAGAATTAGTTCGGAAGCCGCACAGAAGACAGGTCTCACGAAGGGTACGCCAGTGGTTGCAGGAGGTAGTGACCAGTCTGCGCAAGCAATTGGAATGGGTGCAATTCGGCCCGGTATCATTGCATTGACCCTTGGTACTTCAGGTGTTGTGTTCGCATCCACTAACAAACCCGTCATTGAGCCAAATGGACTGCTACACGCATTTTGTCATGCAATTCCAGAACGTTGGCATCTAATGGGAGTAATGCTTTCTGCAGCAGGTAGTCTGCAATGGTATCATGATGCAGTATTTCCAGAAATGGAGTTTTCTAACCTACTTACTGAGGCAGAGAAGATTCCAGCTGGTAGTGAAGGATTGATTTTCCTACCATATCTAAGTGGAGAACGTACACCTCATCCAGATCCACTAGCAAGAGGTGCATTCATCGGTTTGACAATACGCCATACACGCGCACATATGACGCGTGCAGTTCTTGAAGGAGTTTCTTTTGGACTACGCGATGGTTTTGAATTGCTAAAATCAACGGGGATTGGAGAGGTCAAACAAGTACGTGTTTCGGGGGGTGGTGCAAAGAGTTCCCTCTGGCGAAATATACTTTCCAGTGTGCTCAACTTAGAGTTTGTTACTGTCAACACAACAGAAGGGGCAGCATATGGAGCAGCTCTACTAGCAGGTGTCGGTATTGATATCTGGCCCAATGTTGATGATGCTGTGAATGCTACTATTGTACTAGGTGATTCATCTAAACCGGAAACCAAAATGGTTGCTGAATATGAGTACTACTATCAAGTGTACAAACAGATGTATCCAACACTCAAGGACTTGTTTCCATTGCTTGCTAGAACTAGTGAAGAATGATAATCCCCTCAATTTCATCCATTCTGAACCTCGAACTTAATGGACCTGTAATCCTTAGGCATCTGAATATCCAACTCGATAGTTGGCCGTTCTTTGGGGTTGTAAGAAACCTCTATCTTTAGAGTGTTGGAAACCAAACGGCCCTTGAAGTTTATGGATCCCAACTCATCATACATTGTGTATTCCAGAGTTTCCATACTACCAGGAAATGCATGCAATGTCAATTTGCTTGGAAGTTCTTCAGGCACAGACTGTACAATCTCTCCAAGTGGTAGAAATGTTCCAGCGCGTACGAATAAGGGAACTTCGTCAAGTGGGACATCTTCTATGTCCAGCCAAATGGGGCCTTTGAACATCTCTCCGGTCCAGAAGTCATACCATTCACCAAGAGGAAGATAAACTCTCCTGCCGTCATGTTCTGTAAAGATAGGAGCCACCAATAGGAGGTCTCCTGAGAAGAATTGGTCCTCGATATTGTAACAAGTTGGGTCTTCAGGATACTCAAGTAGAAGATGTTTCATCAGTGGAAGACCTTCTCTTGAAGACTTGATACCTTCAGAGAATAGATATGGAATGAGCTGATATCTGAACTCAAGGAACTTGCGTACAATATCCTGTGCTTCAGAAGAAAAGTTCCAAGGCTCTCTATATTTGGGCTCGCAACCATGAAAGCGAATGTGAGACTGGAAGATGCATAATCCTGTCCAACGGACATACAGTTTGTCATCAGGAATACCTACAAACCCACCAACGTCTTGGCTCCAGAAAGTAAAGCCACAGAGCCCCATACTCAGTCCGCCTCTAGTGGAGGCCAGAGTATTGTGATAGTTTGAGGAATTATCACCCGACCAATGAACTGGGTACCTTTGTGAACCTGCATACGCACTTCTTGCCCAGATCATAGCTTTACCTTTACCGAGGGATTCCTCAGTTGCTTCAAATGCTGCTTTGTTATAGAGCAGGGGGTACAAGTTATGCATCTCTTTTCCAGAATATTGCTCAAACTCTTGATGAGGTTCTATCTGTTCTCCAAAATCAACCTTCATGACTTTGGCGCCAAGATCGAAGAGGGGTTTGAGTTTCTCCTTGTACCATTTCACACCTTCAGGGCGAGAGAAGTCTATTGCACGAGCAGAACCAAGGGTTAGAAACAAGAATGGCCCATGATTCTTTGCAAGCGCTTTCTTAGACCTAGCATCCTTGGAGATGCGTAAACTATCCATTACATAGGGTATCTGCCATAAACTAATTTTGTATCCCAAATCCGCGCACGATTTGAACATGTGAGCAGGGTCAGGAAATCGTGTTTCATCGAACTGCCAATCACAAGTCCACGCTTCGCTAAACCAATTTACATCGATATGAATGACATCACATGGAAATCGTTCATCTCGGATTTTCTTAGCAACTTCAAGTACTTCTTCTTGGGAAGAATAACTCAGACGCGACATCCAAGTCCCAAATGACCATCGCGGAGGCATATGAGCGCGCCCAGTGAGTGAAGTATATTGCTGAAGTACCTGCTTCGGTGTGGGACCGAAGAAGAAATAGTAGTCCATTAGGTTGCTCTCAGCTGCAACAAGTATCTTTGTTACCTCACGGGAGCCAACCCAGAATGTCAGAGGATTTGCCTCGTTGAAGAAAACCCCATACCCGCGTGAGCTTAGAAAGAACGGTACATGTTTGTATGCTCGACCTGAGGTGTTTCCTACACCATCATGTGTCCATAACGAAATTGTCTGTCCTACTCGATTCATCGAACCAAATTTCTCGCCCAGACCAAAGATTGACTCTCCAGGATACAGGTTGAAGTTCTCCGTAGCGTACAATCGTTTTGGCTTGCGATTTTTCACAAATCCAAGTGGAAAGGCGTCTGTGGCAGTGAAGAACTCGTTGTGTGTTCGACTTCCAGATTCAGTGATGAGTTCATCATTCTTATCGAGGACTTTGATTCCAAAGTTTTCCTTTGAAATTTGGAGCTTGATCTCGGGAGTAGAAATTACATACTTGTCCTCATCTTCTGCCAATGTTACGTTCGTAGAGCTGTCCGTGATATCAGAATAGATCATTGGTGTTTCATGTTTTGGAATTTGATTGTCTATTGTGAGTCGAAGGCGGTAGGATGTATCAGTGAGAATATCTATCTGTAAGATGCACTCTGTCGGCTTGTCTGTTTTATATTCAACATAATCAAGGCCCAAGGTCCGATTTCGAAGAATGTTGAAGCCATATGCTTTGAAAGTGAATGAATTTTCGCTTCTTGTTACTGAATCGACATGGAGAATGGAAACAGGGGTTCGTGCAATATATTTCCGTAATAGAGTGAATAGGTCTGCAACTGGTGCTGCATTTCTATCAAGTGGATGGTCTGTCAAACCTGAGAAAACGTTTGGTTCAGAGATGTGCATTGATTTGTTACTAAAGCGTGGATAGCGTATTCGGTACTTCAGAATCCACCAAAGTAATTGTCTGAGCTTAATCTCCATTCAAATCCATCCATTAATTCCATCTTGTTCTTTGGAAATAGTTGTTGGTACCTCGATTTTACTCTGTCGGATATTGTACGCCCATAACTCTGGGTTTCAGACAGAACCAAAGAAGCATATTGAGATTTGTTAGAATTTTCTATGTATAAATTCAGAGTGTGAATACATGGCACTAGCTGATCCATTAACCACAATCCAAAATGTTGTCGCATCTGTTACTACGGGACAGACTCTTGATCTCGATGAGATAGCGGCAACAATGCCAGATATCGAATATGACCCAACTCAGTTTCCAGGGCTTGTTTATCGATTGAAAAAACCAAAAACGGCTACCTTGATATTCAATACAGGAAAAATGGTCTGCACCGGTGGAAAGAGTGAGAAAGATTCAAGGAGAGCGGTGATGAAAATTGTCAAGGGTCTCAATCAAGCCGGTATCAAAGTATCTGGTAAACCAGAGATAACAATACAGAATATCGTAGCTAGTGGCGATCTTGGAGTTACAGTAAACCTTGAGAAGACAGCAATGATACTTGAGAACAGTCTCTATGAACCAGAGCAATTTCCAGGTTTGATACATCGTATGAGGGTCCCAAAGACGGTGATCTTGATATTCGGCTCCGGTAAAATTGTTATTACTGGTGCGAAGTTCGAGGATCAGGTTCCAGAAGCAGCCAAGAAAATCATGGGACGTCTGTATGATCTTGAACTTCTTGATATGGAGAAGATTGAAGTCGATGATGATGATTGGTAAATATTTGTGATTACAACTAGAGGTTTTTCATCTTAAGAAACTCATTTCTCAATAATCCAAAGAAGATGGTACCTGAATAAGTCCCATCAGAGTTCTTCTTATTCTCTCGAATATGACCTTCCTGAGCAAACCCACATCTTTCTGCCACCCTAATACTCCTGATATTAGTGTCATCTGTTTCGATTCGTATTCTATGAGCATCTAGAATCTCAAAAAGTGATTTGACTACTGCATTCACAGCCTCTGTTACGTATCCTTTACCGTTGCCCGAAACTTACTCAATCATGGACATTTAGTCTAGGGCTGATGTTCGGTTCCTGCTTCATCGAGGCAGCATCTTGCAGATCTCGAAAGACCCACACAGCCGTCTTACGTCCTCTCCACGGGCGTTTAACGTCCCGGCCAACTGGCGGCGACGGTGAAGTGATCCAGAAACTTGGCTCTCGTTTCAGAGTTTCTCCACAGCTGATGATTCCTCTTCAGAGTATTTAAGGTCCTTCAGGACTGGTCAAATGAACATCTAAGGAGTGTCCAACTTTGGGTAAGTCTATTGCAGCTGTTCCAAACCCTCATGATCAACATCTGCGATATATCCGATTCCAAACTCAGGCACATTTTGATTTACAGAACCTATGTAGATTTGAGCTACAAACTGTTCAGACTCCTTAAGGAAAACTCCAATGAAGAACTGAGTGCGCTTCTTCCAAGCATTTACAAAATAGGCAATCGTTTTCTTGGCATCTTCCTCCGTCTTGATTTCCATTGCTGGATTATCTGGTTCATACCTCTGCAGATGTGCATGATTTCTCCGACTCATTTCAAAATACCAACTCGCATCACCTTCACGATATGAACGGAGAATAAGACGACTAGTTTCTATGACCGATGGGAGTGTGGAATTCATACTATTGACACCTTGTCTTGGAAATTCTCAAGGAAGGAGCCATATCTCAGTTCTGGTAAAAGCAAATTGCATTCAAACAATGCATGGTTAAAGCTGAAAGTACTTTAGCTAGAGAACTAGGGTCCACATTACCAAGGACTGTCGCTAAATTTGTTAGAAGATACCCATGAACTAGTTGAGGAGAATATACAAAATTTGAATCAAGAGGGAAGTATAATCACTGTACTTAATCTCTCTTTAGTGACGCTCCTAGTCCTTCTCGGTTTGAGCATGGTTTCTCCAATTCTTCCCACCTACGCAGAGAGCTTTCAAGTTTCTTATACTCTCGTAGGCTTTGTAATTTCATCCTTTGCTATAGCAAGAATGGTTCTCGATATGCCTGCAGGTATTCTCGCAAGGAAATTCGATAAGAAGAAGATCATGATATTGGGTTTAATTCTCATCTCGACATCATCAGTATTAGCTGGTGTAGCCCCCAACTACATTACTCTGATAATTGCGCGGATGCTAGAGGGAGCAGGCTCAGCACTGTATGTCACCACCGCGACTGTGTTCCTTATTCAGATATCTGGAGAAGAGAAAAGAGGGCAGTATATGAGTCTCTACATGGGAATGCTGCTTCTCGGAGCTATTTTTGGACCTACATTTGGAGGTATTATTGCTGACGCATATGGTATTCGTGCGCCCTTTTTCGCCTACGCAATAATCACAGGTTTGGCAGTGATTCCAACATTAGTACTACCCAAATTAACCAATTCTGGAAATGTATCCTCTCATCTGAATCTAAGGGAAATCGTAAGTGATATGCGGCAAGTTCTATCCCACCCCTCGTTTATCCTGGTGTCATTTGTAGTCTTCACTTTGTTCTTACTGCGAACTGGTGTAAGAACCACATTAGTACCTCTTTTCGCAGCCAACAATCTAGGTTTGGACGAAATCTCTATCGGTCTAATCCTTACGATAGGAGCAATAACAACAACATTGACAATTGTGCCCATGGGGAAGATTTCAGATAGAATCGGAAGAAAGAGACCCCTCGCGTTATGTCTTGTTTTGACTGCCGGTGTCACTTTACTAATTCCATTCTCAATGGACTTGTTGAGTCTGTCAATAGCCTTGGCAATATATGGAGCAGTCATTGGTCTATCAGGACCAGCTGCAGCTTATGTGACAGATGTATCACCACAAGACAAACTAGAGATATCCATGGGGCTCTACCGTATGATCAGCGACTTTGGATTCGTGGTGGGACCCCTTCTACTTGGGTTCTTAGCAGACTTAACAGCCACCCCTGTAGAAGGAGCATCACACTCTGGTCTAATTGGAATGCTTCCTTTTTTGGTGGCTTCACTTTTCCTCATAGCAGCCTTCTTTGCACTTCTAAAAGCCGATGATCCAGTAAGAAAGCGGAATCAAAATGGAATATAGTTCAAAAAATCCATCATACAATATTTGATAATTTTCTAAAATTAGACATTAGGATGAATGCTAATGAATTGTATATCAAGCATTATCCCATGCTTCTTTCATTGTGGGATTTTTCTCCAGAAACTCCTTCCTCAAGTCTTCAGGAACTTTGTTCATCGTGCACGAGAAATTGGTACAAATCTTGCATGTACCTCCTCTGAGCATCTTATCAAAGGAGGCAGCCACTAACAAGAAAATTAGTGTCAATCCTCCCAGTGTTGTCAGAATGATGTAATCCACAGATCCTGTCAACCAATCTAGTACTAAAACGTAGAAACCGTATAATGAAAAGGCAAGTGGAGTGATATCAATTATTCCTCCAAAGATGAGCATTGCTCTCTTCTCAGAAGTACTGGCGGGCTCAGGATGAAACTTCCATAGCTTGGGCATTCCCCTCAATCCCCAGCACTGAAGAGTTCTACCTTCCTTTGCATAATAGGGACAGTGTGAACACAGTAGTCTTGGTTCAACTATCAGAAATGTGAGCAGTACAAATCCTACATAGAAAGGAACCATCCACCATTGATCAGTATGAAACCCTACAACAAAGGCTATTGCGGTGGCTAGAACCCTGTATGTAATATTGCCAAGTAGAAACTTGTTAGCAAAGGTTTTCTCAAACCTACACAGAAGTCTATCCTTGAGGGAACAATTATCACAATCCGCATCTGGATCTGCAACACAAATCCCAGGTACACGCTCACTCTTCATTATTTTCAACTAGTGCTGCTTATGGTTCCAGATAGATAACTTTGCTGTATTTCTAAGGTGAGAAAGAGTGCCGGCATATCTACGTCATAACTATCTAAGATTAACCTAATCCAACCACTTGTATCCTTTACTTCGATGGATTATTTCTGTGATTCTAACTTCATCATTGAGCACAAAGTAGATAGCTCCGTAATCACCAATCCTTAATCGAAAAAGAGGTGGTTCATCAGGAGTAACAAGTTTCTCGATATCCACACTAGCTCTTCTTCTGAAAGGATTGTCTTCAAGTTTTACTAGAGCATCTTTAACTCTCTTCTTCTGTTTAGAGTTCAGTAAACTCAACTGGGAAACTGTGGTCTGGGAGAGCAGAATCCTAAACTTGGTCAATTGGAACGAACTCCTCCTCTGCTAGAATTCGTTTCTGTCTTCTGGCAAACTCCATCTGTTCAGCCATCTCAAGCAATCGGCGAAGTAACTCATCATAGGTTTCTCCTTTTTGGCCATATTTCTTCAAAAGATCACGGGTTTCTTTTGATAGAGGAATTGTAGTAGTTTCGCCCATATCTATCATAGCTTATAATGTTGATAACTACTTATAATCTCATTGAGTTGTATTCAAAAATAGAATTAACGGCTGTGGTTCATGAATAGAACCTCCACTCAAACTAATGATACATTGCAAAAAGAAAAGAGTAGTTAAACAGTGCAGGATAATGGTATTAAAAAAGTGGAGTAGGTTCCTAGTTGATTACATAAAAACCACTAGGAACCCTATTGTTACTTATAGTCCATGATCAATCCTTTGTGTTTCTGAATTTTTTGGAGGCTAGATATATACCTGGCAAGGCAAATACGAATAGCCATAACCCTGGTTGGAACTGTTCTATGGGGGTCCATTCTAGCCAGTCCTCAAAACCCAATGCCCATCCCAATCCGTTTGATAATAGCATGAACATGTAGAGCACAAAAATGATTCCTGCAAGCAATGAACCTATTGTGAGGTATGCGTCCCAGTCAGAGTCGCCCTTCCTCATATCAACGAATCCCATGACAAACACGAGTCCGATAATTATGAGAACCGCGCCTTGAAAGAAATCACCTGGGATAATTGGAGATTCAATTCCTATTATTCCAGTGATAATCTGGGCACATCCAACAATTATGTAAGCAAATCCAGCGAGGAGTGAGTAAATTCCAAGTCCAGAGTTGCCATTATTTATAGTAGCCATCACTATATACCTCCTATTACTCCAAATCCAGCGAACACCAAAATTCCGTATGCTAGGAGTGCTATTATGAAAGCAATCACAATTGAATACACAACTGAGAAGAGTGTCCATTTCCAAGAGTTTGTTTCACTCTTAATGACACCAACGGTAGCCAAACAAGGAATGTAAAGCAACACAAAAATCATGAAAGCAATAGCTGTTGCAGGACTAACTAGACTCACAAGCGCCGCTTGTATTGCTACTTCACCTTCAACTGCAAGTATTATTCCAAGTCCTTCGACCGCAATCTCCTTTGCAAGGAAAGCGAAGATGAGAGCTGCTGTTAGACGCCAATCAAAGCCAAGTGGAGCAAAGATTGGTTGAAATACATTGCCTAGTATTCCTGTAAAGGACATTGACACATCGGGATCAGCTCCAAGGAATCCACTAGGACCAAAAGCAGACATAAACCATAGAAGGATTGCTCCTAGCAATAAGTAAGTCCCAGCTTTCTTCAGAAAGACAACACCGCGCTCCCACATATGAAGCACTGACTCTCTAACTGTAGGTCTTCTATAGATAGGCAGTTCCAAGATGAAAGGCTCTGGTTCTCCTTTGAAGAGTGTTTTTCTAAGCAGCCATGCTGTAAATATTGCTACAGCAATTCCCAGAAAGTACATGCTGAAGATTATCGAACCCTCCATTCCAACAAAGAAGGCTCCTGCGAATAGCACATAGACTGGAAGTCTAGCACCACATGATATGTAAGGGTTAGAAAGGATTGAAATCATTCGATCCTTCTCACCTTCAATACTTCTACAAGCCATTATTGCAGGTACATTGCAACCGAAGCCGATCATCATTGGAATGAATGTCCGACCATGAACGCCCATCTTTCTAAGAAGTCTGTCCATTACAAAGGCTGCTCTTGCAAAATATCCACTATCCTCAAGCAAAGATATTCCTAGAAACAGTAAGAAAATAGGTGCAAGGAAAGGTAGAATAAAAGCAAAACCACCAAAAATTCCATCTTGAACTAGTGATTGAGCAATAATATTCCCCTCAAATATTCCTCCAACGAGCTCACCAAGAGTTACAATAGTCATTTCGATAATAGCCATAAATACTCCTGAAGCTTCAATAGCAAACTGAAATAGCGCCCATGCTAGAACCATGAAGATTGGAATTCCCAAATACTTGTTGAGTAGAACTTTGTCTAACATGTCAGAGAATCCAATCTCAGTCTTTGTTTTAGTAAGACTCTCCTCAAGAAGGCTCTCGATTATCTTGTACCTTCCTTCAGCTAGTTTAATTTCATAATCATCACTCATGCAAGCACCTCAGATATCTTGGATTGTAGTTCACTCGCTAGAATCATATCAGAAACCTCCTGATCTTTTTCGAGGAGCTTTATCGCTAACCATCTAGGAGGATGGTTTGTTACGAGTTTAGTGTCTTCTTTGAGAACCTCGACTAGCTTGGAGATGATTGATTCTATATCGTTCGAATAAATCACTGAACTACATTTTGGTGACTTGGCAGCCTTTCGAATCGTTTCTTTCAGGTCGTCCATACCAACACCCTTCGTCGCAACAGTTTCAACAACTGGGAGGTTCAATCTTTTCGAAATTGTGTCTGAAGAAATTGCATATCCCTTTGACTTTGCTACATCCATCTGATTGAGCACTAGAACCACATTCGTTTCTAGTTCCAAAAGAAGTAGTGTAAGGTAGAGATTCCGTTCAATATTTGACGCATCTACGATATTAACTACAACATCGGGTTTCTCTTCGAGAATATATGTACGAGATACAAGTTCATCCATTGCACGAGCAGTCAGGCTATAGCACCCTGGAAGGTCAATCAGTTCATACTTCTCACCTTTGTAAGTGAACTTGCCAGATTTCTTCTCAACGGTCTTTCCGGGCCAGTTTCCGACATGTTGTCGGGCTCCAGGCACTAAGTTATTGAAAATGACACTCTTACCGACATTGGGGTTTCCAAT
>JABCTV010000226.1 GCA_018238205.1 Candidatus Thorarchaeota archaeon | reverse complement strand
CTGCACTCTGGACAGACAGGTCGTGGTGGGAAGAAGTGAGTATCGCATGTTTCGCACTTGTTTCCCTCAATCCTGTACATTGATCTGATTCGTCTCCAGACTTGAGCTACACCTTGTTCTGCCATTTGATATCATCTCCCAATGATGTGAACGATACTAGTAGCACCTGTGCCACCTAAGTTCACTGCAAGCCCTTTCTCTGCTCCATCGACTTGACGTTTGTCTGCGTCACCACGAATCTGCAAAGTGAGCTCGACAATTTGTGCTACACCAGTCGCCCCTATCGGATGGCCTCGTGCTTTGAGACCTCCTGAAGTGTTGACTGGGAATTTTCCACCAATCTCTGTTATCCCCTCTTCCAAGGCTTTACCACCCTCACCTTTCTTGGCAATGCCAACATCTTCAGTGAGCATAATCTCTCCAATAGAGAAACTGTCATGTAATTCTAGGACATCAATATCCTTGAGTTCAAGACCTGCTTCTTTGAGTGCAGATTTCGTTGAGGAAACTACTGAATTGAAAGTAGTGATTGATTTCCTATCATGCAGTGCTAATGTATCGGTACGTTGTGCTGATGACTCTATGAATACTGGTGTATCTGTGTATTTCTTTACCACGTCCTCTCTACACATTACAAGACCTGCAGCTCCATCAGTCACTGGTGAAGAATGAAGCACTCTCAGAGGATCAGCTAGCATCCCTGAATTCATCACAACTTCAATTGGAACTGCCCGCTGAAACTGGGCGAATTCATTGTGTGCTGCATTTGCATGGTTCTTCACGGTAGGCAAAGCGAGGTGTTCTTCTGTTGTACCGTATTCCATCATGTGTCTCCGTGCCATGAAAGCATAGAGAGCTGGAAAAGTGGCGCCGAACATTCCTTCCCATTCCCAATCGCTTGCAACTGAGATTGTGTTCATTGCTTCTGTTTGATTCACGTCACTCATTTTCTCGCTACCGAGCACGAGCATAACATCATGTTCTCCTGATTTGATAGCCATGTATGCTTGTCTTACAGCTGCACCACCACTGGCACAAGCAGCTTCGACACTGTATGCGGGAATATCTCCAAGACCACTCAAATCAACAGCTTGGGCACCAAGATGCTCTTGGCCGGTGAATCTTCCTGCGGACATGTTACCTATTACCATTCCATCAATATCTGAACCTGGAACTCCTGCATCAAAGATTGTGTACATTCCAGCTTCAAGAGTTATATCTCTGAGGTTTTTATCCCAAAGCTCTCCAAATTTTGCCATTCCAACTCCGGCAATTGCTACTCTGTTACTCATTCTTTGACCTCCTTAACCAAGTGCCTTGATCTTTCGCCTGAACTTAGCATAAGTTGCATAGTCCACGTACGTTTTACGTTCGATATAATCATCAACTGTCGGAACTTGACCTCGACGTTCCTCAATTGCGTCTTCAATAGTTATTGAGAAAGCATCGCTTCCTGCGCCCGAACCATAGGCCACCATGAAGATTTTAGATCCTGGCTTAGCAATGTCTAGAATTCGTGCTAGACCTATCATTGCAGATCCAGAGTAAGTGTTTCCAATCTGGCGAACAACAAGACTGTCCTCAAGCTTCTCCTTGGGAACTCCGAGTTGTCTACCCATTGCTATTGGGAACTTTCCATTGGGCATGTGGAAAACAAAGTAGTCGTAATCATCGACTGTTGTCTTAGTCTTCTTAAACAGCGATTGTGCTCCTGCTTTGACATGTCTGAAGTATGCTGGTTCTCCTGTGAATCTTGCTCCATGGGATGGAAAGTCTTGACCCTCTCTCCTCCAGAAATCTGGAGTGTCTGTAGTGAAGGAAACTGTTTCCTCGATTGTAGCAAGAGGGTTCTTCATTCCAATTAGAAAAGCTGCACCGCCTGCTGCTGCGGAATATTCTAGAGCATCGCCAGGTCTTCCCTGTGCAGTGTCTGAACCAATGGCCATACCAATTTTAATCATCTTAGATTGGACAAGTCCCATGACTACTTGCATCGCAGCTGTTCCTGCCTTACAGGCGAACTCAAAGTCCGCGCAAGTCATATCATGTGTGCATCCAATCGCCTCTGCAACTATTGTTCCCGTGGGCTTAACTGCATAGGGATGCGACTCTGACCCTACATATAATGCTCCGATATCTTTCGGGTCAATCTCCGATCTTTTAATCGCATTCCGTGCTGCTTCCACTGAGATAGTGGCAACATCCTCATCGGGTCCGGGTACTGACTTTTCAAATACGCCGAGTCCTTTTCCGATTCTCCCACTGGTATCACCCCAGACTTCAGCGATGTCTGTGGTCTTAATCCTATAACGTGGGACATATACTCCATATCCTACAATACCAACCATATGCAATTCTCTCCTTAAACAACAAATCGGTGAACGTCGAATTGCGTTACGTCATTATTTTACGGGCTTGGCTGCAAGGTTCTTATGAACATTGCGTTGTTGCCACCAATTTTTTTACGACTTTTACCGATTGTTCTTCATTAACTTTGATTATGCCGACGATAATTTGAGTACTTGTGCACTATTTATCACTAGCGCATGGACAACGATGATTGTTGATATCCAGATAGTGCTTTGTCGACTATTCTAATTTATTTAGAAACTCTTGGATTGCTGATTGGAGTTCTCTCCTAGTCAAATCTCTCATAGTATCAACATGGGCTCGCAAAGATTCTACAAGCATTTTCGTTGTTCCCGAACTATACTGCGTGGCACGTTTTGGTGTCATCGCTACTTCTCTCGGAACGCCCATCTTCAATGCCAATTCTCTGAACATCAGTTTCCTTGCTGGTTTTCTATTTGGGTCAATATTCAATGTTGCAGGTAGAGTAAGAGCTGCCCTTGCAAAATCTAAATCTAGAAACGGAAAGAATGTATCAAGTCCATGGGCATTGATAGCACGGATATCACGTTGGATATTAGCCTCATCTGTAACAGAGAAATCTGCCCATAGAGCTTCCTCCACTTTCTCTGTACCTTGTTCTATCATGAGCTTCTCATATCTTGCATATCCTGCAAACAGTTCATCTGGACCTTGTCCCGATATGATCAGATTGTATCCTCGTTCTCGGGCTTCTTGTGCTGCGAAGAAGAACGGAATAGCAATTTCTACATCCATTCTTTTTCTAGTCTTGATTGAATGTACTACTTGTGGAAGTGTTTTCCATAATGAATCAGAATCAATCTTTACCTCTACAAGCTCCAGTGACATTTCTTTTGCAGCTCTTACTGCTACTTCCTCATCATGGGAACCCTCGCATCGCGCAGTTATGAGCAATGTGTCCTCACAGTGTTTCTTTGTCAATATAGCTGCAAGAGAACTATCTACACCTCCAGAGAAGAGAACAGCACATTTCTTCTCTCCTTCCAGACGTGTGAATGAATTTTCCAGATGAAGTTTCAGAGAATCTAGAGCCTGGTGCGAACTTACGTCACGTTGTACAATTGGACGGATTACAAGACCTGACATTTGAATCAAATATCCTCTGAATATTGAAATGCCTCGGTATGTTCGAAGTAAGATCTATAATATCAATTAGGTACATCTTGAAGTAGAACTTTTTTGACCCCGGTGATATTGTTCAATCGCTTATTGAGGTCATCGACTTCAGTATTCAACTGCTGAGGTGTGAAGTAGCATTCGTAATAACATTGATCTGCTGCTTGACAAATTCCACTTGTAAAAAGAATATCTTCAAGACCAACTTCCATAAAGACCATTGTGAGTTCTTCTAGAAAGCTCTTGCTGAGTTTATCGATAACGAGCTTGAGATACATCACACGCTTGCTATCAACTGGATACATCTTCACATTACCATCTTTCATAATAAGAATAGTCAATCCATATTGAAGACCAATTTTCTTAATGAACTCTGCTGGTAGAGTGATTGTATCACCCTTTTCGATTTTTAGAACTCGTGCTTGAGTCATGTCACCCTTACTCAAATGTTTGTGCCTCCGGACAGTCAATTGGCTTCTTGTTAGTATTGATTATATCTTTTGTGGGAAGTACGATATTTATAGACTTCCGCCAAACCATCTACGAATTCTGGTCAAAGCTTCAATTTCAGGCTTTTCGACAACTCGGAGATTCCATTTGCAATCTTCTTCGCTTGTATATTCAAGAAAGGCAACCTCCCCCTCAGAGCGAATCCTCTCCATCTCTTGGAGCTTTCCGATTAACCATGCTTTTCTTGATACTGGCATTCTTGACGTAGCTAAGTCAAATAACGCTGGATGAAGATCAAATATCAAAGCTCTTTCTTGCATGTATTCGATAACGCCTTCTTGCAGAGCCTGGCTAATTTTCTCTCTATCTGTAAAGAATGAAGCAGCTACTGACATATTTGGGAATTTAACTGGAATATTCAACGCGAATTTGAATGACCTATTGAATTTTGAAAGGTGTGTTGCAGCATCCAAGAAGAGAATTGTTTCAGGTTTTCCTTCGAACTCATCTTCAGATATTTCGATATTAGATCGGGAGAGGTCATCATCTTTTTCAATCATAGATTGAATTAACTGGTCCGTTACCGGTGGAAGGTCCTCTTCTGATATACCTTCCAGAGATTCGTATGTTA
>JABCTV010000225.1 GCA_018238205.1 Candidatus Thorarchaeota archaeon | reverse complement strand
CCTGTAGCGGAAGATGTTGGAGTACTAAATGGAACCCATGCCGACACGAACTTCGATTTTAATCCTCTGATGTTCGTAGGGACCGGATATAACGGCTATTGGGCTACGGGACGGTCTTGGTTTAAATTTGATTTGACACATTTGCCACTGGAATTGAGTATCCAAAAGGCAACAATGAATGTATACATTGGCTCAGAATGGGTTACTGCCGATGAGCCTGTTGGCATCTATCACTGCAGTGATGATACATGGGATTCAACTGTTATAACATGGAATACCCAACCCGCAATTGCAGGTTCCCCATCTGATTTGATAGATTCGCCTGCTAGTCCAGATATGTTTCAACCAATGAACTGGTATGAATGGGAAGTAACGTCAGATGTGAGGTCAACAATGGATCAAGGAGACATGATTCTCTCTGAAGTATTGAAACAGACAGTAGAAGTTGGTACGCAAAACGCCATGTGGTATCCAAATAGATTGGTAGATTATCCGTTCAATGCAACCTATCTGGAGATAGAATACACTACACCAACTACCAGTGGTCTATCGGTTGATGGAATTACATCTGGCCCTCTACTTGATTACATCAACAATCCTAATCCAGATTTAGATTGGACCTTCTCAGATCCAGACTACCAAGACTTCCAGAAAGACTACGATGTCGAGGTATGGAATAATACACACTATAACGGCACGTTGCTATGGCATGCTTCACATGAAAGTGTCTGGACAATCCACAATAGCTATTCAGTTCTAGGAAATTGGCATCCATTTGGATCACCTGATGAATTCAGAATGCAAATGAAGTATCCAAGTTCTGAGATTCCCAAGTCAGGCATAGTAGACAAACTCTATTTCACATCAACTAATGATGCAGGGTTAGCGCATCTTGAGAATTTTGAAGTGTCTCTAACATTAGTACCAAGCTCTACAGATCTCACTACAGATTTCTCTGCAAATCTTGAGGGAAGAACGCCAACAGTGGTTCTCTCAAGAGACAACTATGATCTTTCAGTCGTCAATGGTATAATAGAGCTCGATTTGGAGAATACATTCTTTGTGAATGAATATCTCAACTTGATTATAGAGATTCGTTTGACAAACAATACTGGGGACAAGATACCCCTAGCCAGAACTGAAATTGGTCCTGGTAGTGCCGCTTATTCTTATGGAACTGGAGCCTACTTTTCAACGACTGCAGGCGTTACCGGTTCTAGGACCTATGACCTAAGGATTGGCTATCTGACAAAAACTGTGTATTCAGGAATTCCAGCAACAACTAATCGCATTCCATTTCATACGGATGTCGGATATCCTGGAAGATTCCAGATCAAGTATAACCAATCCTACGTAAATAGAGTTGGATACTTGGACAGAGCATTCATGCGAGTAGATGAATTATCAACTGATGTCGTTTTTGAAAACTTCACTGTAACACTCATCGAGTCTCCTATTGAGGGACCTCTTGGTAATGACACATGGACAGCAAACTATGGGGGTGCAACATCATATGTTGTTCTTGACTCTGCAGAGTACACAGTGAAGAACTTGGGAGGATGTCTAGTGATAGATTTTGACAATATCTTCTATTACTCGAATACACATGATCTTCTCATCGATATTCAATGGGACAACTTGGTCAGTGGTCAATGTGGAGTTCTCACTTCTTCTGGGGTGTACCCAGCCTATCGTGCATACGATGTACAATATCTTGGCTCGCCTATAATTGGAAATAGTACTGCTAGTTACGACCTTATGCTGGACTTCGTTAATGACGAAGATTCAGTTCCTTTGGATGGATGCATCACCTTGGTGAATGCAACGGAGTACTATTGGCGAGTTCGAACGTGTGATAGTACAGGTGTCTGGGGCGACTGGACCACTCATAACTTCAAGTATGAAAACAGCACTATTCTACCCACAGTCACAGCTGCTGTTGCTATACCGAGTCCAGTGGAGGTCAATCAAGAGGTCACTGTATCAGTGAATGCAACACACACCGCGGGTATCTATTCGGCTCTGTTCGAATATGATGGTTCCAATCATTCGATGACAGCAGTTGGAGATACATACTCATTTTCATGGACACCTACAACAGTAGGAGAAGTAGATTATACAATCTATGTCCGTAGTAATGAGAACACCTGGGCTTCTGTATCAGGATCGGTCAATGTCACTGCTGAGTCAACTGGGATAGGAATTCCTGGAGATTTGACAACGATACTCATCATAATTGCTGCAGCAGCTGTAGTGATAGTGATCATTGTTATCATCAGGAAGAAGAAAAAGTAGAACATACTAATCAGTAAGGTTGGCACTAGTTGTCAGCCTTCACTCTCATTTTTTCAAATTAAAGGACCATGTTGAACATTTGGTCCGGTAAGAGCATTCTTGAGATACTTCCCAGTATACGACTTCTTGACACGCATGACATCTTCGGGAGTTCCTACTGCAACTAATTCACCCCCACCATCACCACCATCGGGACCTAGATCTATAAGCCAGTCAGCAGTCTTCACAACCTCGAGATTATGTTCGACAATCACTACAGTATTCCCAGCATCAACCAGACGATTGACAACCCCAAGGAGAACATGAACATCAGAGGCTGAGAGTCCGGTAGTCGGCTCGTCCATCAGATACATTGTGTTTCCCGTTGCTTTACGTGCAAGTTCAGAAGCAAGTTTCATCCGCTGCGCTTCTCCGCCACTCAAAGTTGTAGCAGGTTGTCCAAGGCCCAAATACCCAAGCCCTACGTCGTTCAAGGTCGTGAGTCTATCAGCAATCTTCGGTATGTCTGCGAAGAACTTCAGGGCTTCCTCAATGGTCATAGCAAGAACATCAGTGATGCTCTTCTTCTTGTAAGTGACCTCAAGGGTCTCTCTATCAAACCGGTTACCCTTGCACACATCGCAGGTCATGTAGACATCAGACATGAAGTGCATCTCAACTTGGAGGACACCGCTGCCTCTGCACTTCTCACAACGACCATCACGGGTGTTGAAACTGAACCGACCAGGACCAAAGCCTCTTGCCTTAGCCTCGGGCATCTTTGCAAACAGCTCCCGTATCTCTCCGAAAGTCTTCGTATATGTTGCTGGATTGCTCCGTGGTGTTCTGCCGATGGGCGATTGATCCACAAGCACAATCCTGTCAATGTTTTCGATTCCCTCAATGACATCGTGCTTTCCTGGAACTGTACTCTTTTTGTTGATAGCTCGAGCAAGTGCCTTGTAGAGAGTTTCGTGCGTTAAGGAGCTCTTGCCTGCGCCACTGACACCAGTCACACAGATTAGCGTACCCAGAGGAAACTCAGTATCAATATTTTTAAGATTGTTAACGCGGGCTCCACGAATCACTAGCTTCTGACCCGAACCTTCCCGTCGCTCTAGAGGTACTGGAATCTGTTTCTTTCCAGCCAGATACTGCGCAGTCAAAGATTTCGAATCTGCAAGGACCTCTACGGGCGGACCTTCTGCAACAAGGTTCCCACCATGGACTCCAGCTAAGGGACCAAGGTCGATAAGATGGTCAGCTGCCGTAATCGTATCTCTGTCATGTTCAATGACAACCACTGTATTACCTAGTGACCTCAAATGATAGAATGTTTCGATAAGTTTTCCAACATCACGGGGATGAAGCCCAATTGAAGGTTCATCAAGGCAATAGAGCACTCCAGTGAGTGCTGAACCTATCTGCGTTGCTAAACGTATTCTCTGGCTCTCTCCTCCAGACAGGGTCATAGACAAACGGTCAAGATTGAGATAATCGAGACCTACTGAGAGCAGAAAGTTAAGTCTAGCGCGAATCTCTTTGAGCACAAGGTCTGCAATCTTCTGTTCACGGTCAGTAAGGATGATATCCTTGAAGAATTGAGAAGCTTCTTTGATAGTCAGAGATGATATCTCATCAATAGGCTGCCCAGCAACAGTCACTGCAAGACTCTCAGGTTTCAATTTACGGCCGTCACAAGATTCACAGGTAGTCTTTCGTGAGAACTCGTTTGCGATCCGTGTTGCCCACCACCGATACCATTGTTTATCGCTGCCCTTTCCTTTTTCAAAAATCCGCTCAAGCCATGGTATGAGACCATACCATTTCCGGGATACTTCCCATGATGAATTTTCCTTTTCAATCTTGTAACTGAGTTGGATTTCAGGTCTTCCCCACACCAAGACCTCTTTCTGTGCTTTGTTAAGTTTCTTGAACGGAGTTTCAAGTGTGAACCCTTGTAATTTTCCAAGTGCAATAATTCGCTCGTTCCACCAAGACCTTTCTCCACCATTAATCCGTCTACTGATATCATGGATAGTCATATTCTTGTCTGGAATAACCAGGTCTTCGTCAATGGCCATAGTTACTCCTAAACCATTACAAGTAGGGCATGCACCATCAGGTCGATTATACGAGAATGATTTCGCACCCAGCTTCTCATACTGCTTTCCACACTTAGGACACATTAATTGCTCAGCAAAAGTAAGGTCATCAAATCCATCACGAGATACAATTGCTCGACCATCACCAGTTTCGAGAGCGGTCTCCAAAGAGCCAATCAAGCGTTCTCGGTTCTTCTGATTAAGCTCTAGCCG
>JABCTV010000224.1 GCA_018238205.1 Candidatus Thorarchaeota archaeon | reverse complement strand
AATACTCCCAGCTCAATACCACCCATTCCTAATTCGGTTATGTACACGGGAAACACTGGAGCAATAAATCCAAAACCAATCTGTAGGACACATAGCGAAATTGCCAACATCACAACCTGATACATTCCACTATGTCCGGTTTCCTCTTCGAACTCTGCAAGGACATCATCTGTGGATTGAGGTTCAGTCGTGGGTTCCATTCAGAATACACTCTACCATTCGGAAGAAATTCCCCTTTTCAAGGTTCAGAATAGGACAATGACCAACTTACTTGTCGATGATAACTTTGCGAACTCCTCTAATTTCAGAAAGATTCGCTATGACACTTCCTGGAAGAGGATCCTCAGTTATTACCTTAAGACAAGGTTCTTCATAAATTGCCACATCCTCTGCAAGAACTTGACGTATAGGAATACCATGTCCTGCAATCATTGAAGTAACTTTAGAAATTATTCCTGGCGAGTCTGGTGATTCAACCATTATAGTAACAACGCCATATCCTAGAACTCGACGAACGCCTTCAAGCGATGGTCCTGCAGGTTTTAGTAATTTAAAGAAGTCACATAGATCGGAATTACTACAGATATCTTCAGTAGTTGCACGTACAGTTCGTCTATCTATATGGAGAGCTGTTCCTAATGATTTCAAAGGTATGCGGATGTTGCCACATTTTATTACACCGGGTCCGTCAACACTGAATCCATGACGAACTATAGCTTGGGCTACCTTCAGTCTCTGAGGACTATCTCTGAAGTAATCGACAATTCTGCGCCACATACTATGCACCTTATTTTTCAGGCCGCTCTTGTTCTTTTCTCATGTACACACCGTCTATAAAGCTCTTCGTTTAGAATTGTAACCTCCTAAGGATATGATATTTTCGAGGATATGATATTTTCGAGGTGCAGAATTAGAGAACCATTGCTAGGTACAATAATAATATAATCTGTCGGCAGTTTCTCTGAAATCAATTTGAGGTACCAAAACTGAAAGAATATTCACACGATGATCCGGAATTGAATGAATATGCAGAAGCACTTGAGCCCTATGTTGGAGGATACAATGCGAGGAGAGTTCCATACCAAGTGTTCATTCACAATAAGAAATTAGTTGGATTTATTGTCGTATTAGAAGAGCCTGTCAAACTGCTGGAACCAATTGGTACACCTATGTCAAATATTATTGTGATAGATTATTCCCATACAGACGATATTCTAAAAGAATTTGCAGAAGCGGCTTTGAGAATTGCAAAGGAAAGAAATGTAGTCTATTCATTCGTAGATATTCCAGCGGAACATAGCATCTTAACCGACCATTTTCTTAGTATTGGATATTCAGAAATTGCTCACAGCCTAAGAATGTCCCGTACGTTAGATGATTATGAGAGCGGAGCTAATTACCTTAGAATCATCAAGGTTGAAAGAGAAGAAGTTAAGCAATTCATTGAAAAACTGAAGGAGTTCATGAGTGGTTCTCGAGATGATGTGTTAAATATAATTCTTGACAACATCAAAGAACTGCCAGAACAATTTATCGATCATTGGTTCAATTCTACTAATCTCAAATACGTATATGATAAGGATGTCCTCATTGGAATTCTAGAATTAAGTCCTCAAGGGATGAATATAGCAAACATTGGTGTCGCACCAAGTCAACGACGTAAGGGATATGGAAAACAAATCATGCATTATGCTCTGCAGACATTGAAAGAGCAGGATATTGAATTCGCAAGACTCCGAGTTCATGCAGAAAATGAGAATGCCATTCACCTCTACGAATCACTTGGGATGACACAGGCTAGTAGCTATAGAGCTTTAATCTGGAGGAAGTAATCGATAATCAACAAATCTCCTTCTCCATTAACACTTCATCAATGAAACCGTTAGGCATATTGAAGTGTTTCTTTCGAATTCCGACAATTCTGTAACCGAGGTCAAGATAGAGTGCTTTAGCAACCTCGTTATCGTCAAAGGTGCTAAGTACTATCTTCGTAAAGTCCCTTTCAAGTCCAATTTCTTCAACAGCTAACATAAGGGACCGACCAACATGGATATTTCGACATTCTTTGATCACGATGATTCCAAGTTTGGCAACATGTTGAGATGCATTCCATTCTTCAGATTGCAGGGTCAGATGACCAGCATATTCGCCATCTAAGAAAGCAATAAGTAAGATATCCCTATTACGATTTGTCTTATCTATCCAGTGAACCCAATCTGAGATATGTGAATTTGCAGAGAATGTTGGTAACCATGTTCCCTCATCAACTACTCGATGAAATCCCTCATGCAGTTTGGGAGCGTCTCCGCGTTGGGCAGTTCGAACTAATATGGACCGCCCATCCTTTGCTGTGTACTCCCATTTTTTCAATACACTGCACCGAATTTTCGTACTTGTGAGCCTTCAAAAAGGCTTACGGTGTGGCAAAATTTTGAGGTCATTCTACCCGGGTCAGCAAAGGGAGGTCTACACGAATTCCGGGTCTTGGCAGTGAGCAGGCATATACCCGATCAAACTTGACATACCCTGTGCTATCATTAATCTCATGAAAAGTTCCTTTCATCTGGAATGCCGCAGGATCTAGAGATACCAGTGAAATAGCAACACGTTGACCATCTCGAAGTGAATATCCACGTCGTTTTTCTTGGTCTCGTTTCATGACCACTGAATTTGATGACACTGGAAGCATGCCAAACTCAGGAAATGCTGCAGGGTAACCATCATCATCAATGAACGCAAGTACTTTTACTGCAGCCATCTTCGAAAAGATCTTGTAGATATTATTAGCCATATTTCCCTCGATTGTTTCTTCAACCGGAACTTTACCTTTTACCATTTTTGTCTTAATGAAGGAAGCAAGGACAGAAGGTTTAGAGATACCATATTTATCGCTGGATGAAATAGCCTCGGCAACACCAGCCGATCTTGCATTGGTGTACTGATTATACCTAAACAGCGGTGTTTGGGCAATGAACTCATAGAACTCATCGTTTCGGTGATAAGATTCAAAATCAGACTTGATTAACCAACTATCTAGTCCCATTGTCATTACTAGGAGCGACATCTGTTTGTTACCAGCATTGAGATTCATACGAGTCTTTTCGGATAAGAAGTCACCATAGATCATGGTATTTCCTTCATAGACAGTCCATGTCATCACAAGGCTTGAATTGGGTTCATCATTCGAATCCTTAGTTATCATAAACTTTGGAGTTTCAAATATTTTCATTGCGTTTACAAGTTCGTCATCAAGTATCTTAGTTTGCACAGGGTTTTTCCTCCTGTTCGTCATTTGTAGTTAGTATCGTTGAATTCTTAGTCATTCCTGACCATTCAACATTTTCCACCCCTTCATTTCGAGCGATATCTGCTAGGTGTTCCATAGTTTCTTCAGATATCAAATCAGCATCTTTC
Organism: Candidatus Thorarchaeota archaeon; assembly: GCA_018238205.1. Lineage (GTDB taxonomy): Archaea > Asgardarchaeota > Thorarchaeia > Thorarchaeales > Thorarchaeaceae > SMTZ1-45. The sequence continues at coordinate 1,193 of JABCTV010000224.1, read as the reverse complement.
AAGGGATATTCTAAATCAAAGAGCTTGTACTTGTCAGTACACATTCGATTGAATGCAAGAAGGTCGTATCGCACAACATTAGGCAGTTTCTCCACTATGAACTGTGCAATAGAACGTATGTTTTCTTCGTTATCGGTATGTTCAGGAATAATTGGAGTTCGAATCCAGACAGATTTTCCGCTCTCAGCCACAATTATCGCATTTGCTAATACTCGGTCAAGCGGAACACCAGTAAACTCCTCATGTTTTTGAGGATCCATTATTTTCAGGTCGTAGAGAACCATATCCACATGCTGCAATGTATCCCGCATTATCTTCTCGCTGCAATATCCGCAGGTGTCTAAAGCCACATGCACATCATTAGCTTGAAGGCCAATGGCAATATCTATCGCAAAGGCAGATTGGTAGGTTGCTTCACCACCCGAAAGAGTAACACCACCATTTGATGTAGTGAAGAATACTTTGTCACGAAGTAATTCTTCAATAAGGCTATCAGAGTCCCATGAATTACCCATCACCTTTATTGCGCCAGTGGGGCAGGCATCCTCACAAGTTCCACAAACCTTGCAAAGCTCACGATTGATTTTAATTCCATCAGGCGTAAGTTCGATGGCGGATTCGGGGCATGCACGAACGCAGGCTTGGTCACCAATACACTTCACTGCGTACCAGACAATTACTGGATCTGCATCAATGGTTTCGATATTATGACACCAGACACAGCTCATTGGACAACCCTTGAAGAAGACTGTTGTTCTGATACCTGGACCATCCTCAGTAGAACACCTTTGGATGTTGGTCACGAAACCAGTAGTGGTCATTATAGTGAATGCTCCGTACGTGTGATGATTTCTTCCTGAAGCTCCCTACCGACCATAGTGAAGTATGCATTGTAGCCAGTAATTCGGACCATCAGATTAGCGTAGGCATCAGGATTCTTCTGAGCATCACGTAAGGTCTCTCCATCAATGACATTGATCTGCAAAGCAGTGCCACCAACTTCATTGTATGCTCGCAAGAGAGCCGCAAGCTTTTCTACATGTTCTTTTGTCTTCACCATTGAAGGACTCAGAGTAATAGTGTGACTGGCTCCATTAGGAATGGTTTCCAGTCCAAGCTTGCCCACTGACCGTATAGATGCAGTTGGACCTTTTGCATCCATGCCCTGAACAGCACCAACGCCACCAGACATG
>JABCTV010000054.1 GCA_018238205.1 Candidatus Thorarchaeota archaeon | reverse complement strand
ACGCTTAAATACATAACATTCACAATCGTTAACATAACAATAGTTAACCCCATTAGTGTAGGGAGATGAATAAGTGATGAGCACCGATAGTGAAATTATTGAGATTTTTAAAAGCCAGATAGAAGTTGAGCAAGCTACTCTTAACAAGCTTATAAAACTTGAAGAAGATGCTGAGGAAACCGCAGTTCGACTTTGTTTTATGGACTTACGATTGGATACATTCAAACATGTCAAATTTCTAGAGGGTATGATCGAATTACTCGATACTACGCCATGTGATGAATGGTCAGCCAAAGTCGGTAGATATGCGGGCAGAGTCAAACTGGAGAGAGAACTAAACAATCTAATGAGCGATGAAAGAGACATGATAGGTCTCCTTGATAATGCGCTTAACAAGATTGGAGATCCTATTGCAAGATTGCTACTGGAGCATATGAAAGAAGAAGAGCGCTCCCATCATGATGGCTTGGAAAAGTTAGTTGGAGTAATTCAACAGGCACCTCTTCAATCTAAGAAAGGAGAAAAAGGTACAGACATAGTGTGCGACACAGATTGATTGAATCTGTTCTATTTGTGGGGTTTTGAATTGATGGCAATGTTAAGTGAAGTTAATAGTGATGCACCAAGCTGTAGTGAGTATATGGATACAATGTCACCAGCGTACAAAAATGGTTTTTTGCAACAGAAAAATGAATACAAGTTAAATCCTGAAGCAATAGAAAAACTAGCCAAATTTTCAGAAGATTCTAGAATTGTAATTATTTTTGCGGATTGGTGTGGTGATGCTAGAAGGGCAGTACCAGTGATGTCCCTTATTGAAGCAGAAACAGGTCAGAAGATGTCTGCATTAGGAGGCATGAAAAAGCCTCCATATGGATCAGACAAGTTTTGGGCTGTACCACCGTCCCCAGTTGAAGTTGATATTTTCAATATAACTAGTAGTCCAACTATCCTCATCTTCAATAACCAAGGTGACGAAGTTGGTAGAATCAAAACTCGTCAGAAAATGACACCTTCGATAGAACAAGAGATTGTCAAAATAATTGAAGATTGTCAGTAAGGCATTCTGGTGAGACACTTCGAAACGGTAAAAAGGCAGTTGATTAGAAAATGCACGTTGGGAATCTTATGAATGCTGAGAGAAAGAATCTTTTCAAGAAAATAATTGAGAAAATCCAAGCTGGAGATGATTTGGAAATCATCAAGAGTTATTTCTCGGAAGAGCTCGGAGTTGTAACTCCTGCGGAATTGTCATTCTATGAAAATGAATTAATTAAAGAAAAAGTACCAAAAGAAGATATTCAACGAATGCGTGATATTCAACTTGAATTGTACAAAAAATCAGTAGAAAATCAGAAACATATAGTACCAGCAGGGCATCCCATACATACCCTAATGTCTGAGCATGTCATTGTCATGGAATATGCGAATGAACTTGATAATCTTATAGGCTCAATAGCAGAAGGAGTGAGAGAACCTAAGCCTGAGTTTCTAGTTAGAATTCGAGAGCTAATCGGATTTTTGGCTGAATCAGAGTCACATTATCAGCGAGAAGAAAATTCATTGTTCGCAATTTTAGAAAAACATGGACTTACAGGACCACCTCAAGCAATGTGGTCCATGCATCAAGAAATTCACAAGTTGGAAAAAGAAATATTTGATTTGAACTCTGAGAGTGATGCTGAGCTATCTAACAATATAGGAAAGATGAAAGACGCAGCTAGTGCACTAGCAGAACATATAGCTGATCATTTCCATAAAGAGAATAATATCATATTCCCAGCATCGATGAGAATGTTTTCAGAGAAGGATTGGGAAATCGTGGTTCAGGACTTTGATGATATCGGTTATTGTAGCTACACTCCCAGACCTGAGAGAAAAGAAATCACGAAGGAAGACAGTGCGAGCTTTGCAGAGAGTGGGGAAGTTACATTTGGAAGTGGTACCTTAACACTCGAACAATTAGAATTACTCTTCAATCATCTACCTGTTGACACAACTTTTGTTGACGAACAGGATAAGGTACGCTTCTTTAGTGAATCACCAAATCGTATCTTTGTGCGGTCTCGGGCCATTATAGGAAGGAGTGTTCAACTATGTCATCCTCAAGACAGTGTTCACATTGTGCAAAAAATTCTAGATGACTTTCGAGCAGGAAAGAGAGAATCAGCCGAGTTTTGGCTCAATCTTGGAGGCAAGATGGTTCTCATCAAATATTTTGCAGTTCGAAACAGTAGTGGAAAATATTTGTGTTGTCTGGAAGTGAGCCAAGATATCACCGAGATCAGGAAGATTGAGGGAGAAAAGCGATTACTTGAAGAGTAAGGCTTAGTCTACCACTGATATCCCTCACCAGGGGCTACTGATGCACCTCGACCCCTTGATCTACAGATTACTCCAATAACTATCACAATCACACCTATGGATCCAATCGAGATAATTACCAGGACCAAACCATCAGGTGGAATTTCTACAACTACAAGTACAGTATCAGAAACTGAATTCCCTGACGAATCATAAACAATCACTTGATACTCGTATGCCCCGGGTTGCAAGTTAGTTAGATTGTAAATAATAGCTGCTGTGTTGTTCCATGTTCCTGTAGTGATTAGTGAGCCATTTTGATAAATCTCATAGCTATCTGGTTTTAGATCATTTGGTTCCCATGATAATGAAATATCCGTATCACCGGGATGTATCAAAATATTAACGGGATGATTAAGTATCGGAGCTATTGTATCTTCAATTGTGATAATAACTGAATCAACTGAATATTGTTCGTATGTGTCATTCACAAATAATGTGAAATTATACACTCCAATATCTAATTCAATAAGTTCTACTGAAATAACCGAACCATTCCAAGGTCCAGAGTATAACGTAATCCCATCAACTTCAATACGATAATAATCCGGATTCGCTTCTGAAATTGACCACTCCAAATCTGGAATAATCGAGCCATATTCAAAGGTCAAATCGGATAAGCTAGCAATGACAGGAGGGTCTGTATCTTCTTCAGCTTCCGTTTCAGTCTGATTAGAGAATTCAAGCATTATATCGTGCACTCGGAAAGGCATCAGAGTATTTGCATCTAATTGAGCACTCATTAGAATGACATAGCGAACATTGCGTGAGAATTCTGTTTCGTTCCATTCACATAGCAGAGTTTCACCATAAAACGGATTGTAAGAATAGACTCCGACTTCAGGTTCAACTCTAAAACTTAGAGTGTCATTGATACCGGTAAAAGTACCCGCTGTAGCGGGACCATTATCTGTTCCAGTATAATCTTTGTATCGATGCATACCATAAACACCACCCTGTTGTAGTGCATTCCATGCATCATTCACATGAACGCCAAGTATCAAATCGAAATCATCATCTGCAAGATACACCGTATGTTTACCACAATATGAGGTTACATCATTAATAGCTTCGATTGCTACACTGAAATTCACCAATGTAGAAAGTGGATGTCCTTGATCTAATTTAGCGACATATGTGGGGCCATGCCAATCACTATCTGAATCAATGGATTGTGGAAACAAATATTCCCCAGACGAGTTCCATGTTCCATTAATCCAATTAAGCAGATTATACCAGTTCAAGTGAACTTGTTGATTTAGAAACTCGCTCATATTTGTGCCATCATGATGCCAAAAGTACACAGGGTTTGGTCGATACTGCATCTGAATATCATGAACTCGCAGAGTTTGGATTGGAGTGTTGGAGGCACTCTGTCTGAATTGAACACACAAATATGTTATGTCTCTCTCAAGTTCGAGCTCGGCATAATCAAGCATTTTGAATTCTCCAACTCGAGGAATCGAAGCATACACTCCAGATGTGTTAACGTTCATTCGTAAAGTTTCATGATACGGTTCTGCCACAGTATCAGCTGGCCATTCTTTTGGAGTAAATTCAGAATTAAAATCAACATCATACCATCCAGCGTATGCAGCGGTGTCATCCTGTGCAATCCAAGAGTCAGCTACTTCAAGAAGAGCAATCCGATTATAGGCACTATCATAAAGCATGATATCTGCAGCACCGATAGCGGATGATCCATCTAATTCGAGTTCTACTTCCAACCAATCTAACTGACTAATGGTTATCGATGGATCGATGATATGATAGTAAACCGGTCCATGAATTCCAGTTGCTGAACCATAATCTGTCGGGTAGATGTAACCGTTTTCTGCAGCGATGGAACCCATAGCCCCTGTGTACCACGCATCTGCCAAGTCTGGGAAGGATGAAGTGTCATTACAGTCATCATGCCAAATAATTGGGTTGGATGCCGGAACGCTTACTTCAGATTTGTTCAGATTTTGTTCAATATTTGGATAGAATTCTGGATTCACTGCTAGAAGAGACATTGTAAGTAGCAAGAATAGTGAGATAAACACAAACTTTCGAAACATTACCATTAACTCCCAAACATTCTAGGAATGTTCCGTATATTATTCTTACGAATTAATTGTTGTTTCAATTCTGAGGATGGATAATTGACTATTACCTGAGTTTGGGCATAACGTATTCATTGAAGAGTTGAAGTCCACGAATACTGGGTAAGTCTTCAAATCGGAGAGTGAAGTAGGATATTCCTATCTCCTTGAGTGCTTCAAATTTTTCAATGATTTCTTCAGGAGTTCCCATCACTGCCTGGAATTGATCTCCGTATTCTGCAAGACGTTTGATTTCAGTTGCATAGCGACTGCGTTCCTTTTCATTCTCGTAGATCCAGAACCAACAACCCCATGAGAGCACTATATCCTTGAAGTTCCGTCCATTTTCAGAACAGACTTCTTCGATGTAGCTGATTCTTTCGTGTGTAGCGTCTATCTCCATTCCGCTGTATATGTCAATATGATCGGCATATTTTGCCGCAACACCAAGTGTACGGTTTCCTTTTCCTCCAATAACTATGGGGAATGGATTCTGAACAGGTTTAGGTTCACAAATAGCATCTTTGATTTGAAAGTACTTCCCATCATAACTGCATTTGTGCTGCTCAGAGAACATCAAGTTCATCATTTCGATTGTTTCAATCATTTGAGCAAGTCGAATCTTATGTTTTGGAAATGGAAAACCAAATGCTTCGTATTCATGGGGAGTCCATCCGAGACCTAAACCAAATGGATAAAGACGACCATCAGATATGTGATCAAGAGTTGCTATTTCTTTAATGAAAAGAGAGGGATTTGGTAGATACCTCATAGTGTTTGTAGTCAGGGTGCCAACAGTTATTCGTTCGGTACTAGCAACCAGAGCAGCCATCATCGACATACAAGCATATCTAGAAAGGTCATCCATTGGATGATCTGGAACAATGATAGAATCAAATCCAAGACGTTCACATTCTTGAGCTATTTCCTTGACCACTGGCCACTCAATCCGTTCATATGGAGTGATATTGGGATTCTCGCTATCTGGAGCAACAGTCGAGATTACACGGCTCAATCTTGCACCGAACTTGATATTCTTCATGAATAATATCTCCAAGGGTTTCTTAGGAATTCGAACAAAACGTCTGATAAGAAGATGCATGTATTAAGAATTATTATCTAAGTTAGGAAGGTAGAGGCCACTTTGGTTTTATCGAATAGTAGGGTTCCTTCAATTCAGGATGGAAAATTGCAACTGGTAGATGAGGAGTATCGTATGCAAGAGAAACGTTCCCGTCATTATCAGCCATGATAAGTCCTGCTTCCCCACTAGTCTTCTGCCTGAGCTCAGACACCATCATCTCAGCAGCCTCAGAAACTGATTTGCCTTGTTCAACATGATACACGGCCATACGGGCCATAACTATGCGAAGAATTTGTTCGCCCTTCCCCGTGCAGCTGGCTCCAGCTAGTTCGTTCACATAAACTCCTGAACCTATAATTGCAGAGTCGCTAACTCGCCCAGCCAGTTTTCCTGGCCATCCACTTGTAGAAGAACCTGAAGTGATTCGACCTTGACTGTCTACTGCGATGGCACCGACCGTATCACATTCTCCAGCGATTGCTGGCAGTTCAGACCTATTGGCTTCTACTTCATTGCGGTAGCCTTCTTCGATCATTTGCTTGTAGAGTTTATCAGCTCCACTCCCAGCAACTTGGTAATTGGGAGTTCTCTCTAGAACGTATCTTGCTAGCGAGATAGGATGAATAATATCCTGGACAGCCATTACTGCTCCACTCTCGAGCCTATTGCCGTCCATGATCATCGCGTCTAATTCAATTTCTCCATCCTTATTCTTACAAGCACCCCTACCTGCGGTGAATAATTCAGTTTCTTCAAGAACATAGATTGCAGCTTCTACTGCATCAAGTGAAGACCCTCCATTGTCAAAAGTGCACATACCTACATGTGCCGCTTTCGTAATAGCTTCCTGAATAGCATCGTGGAATTCGTCTTTGAAGACCGTAGCGCCTCCATGCACGATAATCACTGGTAGAGTCATCACTAACACACACTCAAATGTGTAGACACGTCGTCAAAAACATATCGTGAAACAGAGATTGTTTACTGATACGTTTCTACAGACCCAATCTATGCAATTCCTCTTCGAATAGCTGCTGCCTATCAGCAAGTCTTGTACGCTGTCCTGCAAAGAGACCCAAATCAATCTGTCCAGACTTCGCTTCCTCATCCAAGCGTTTAATCTCTTCCTTGATTTCTTCTAATCTCTCGCGCACAACGTCAATTCGCGAGGCTGCACCCATTTCTTTATCATTGGTTGGTTGCTGAACTGAGATGATTTGACCATCTCGAATTCTATAGATTCTATCGCATTGTCGAGCTACTGAGGGATCATGTGTGACCATGATTACTGTCTTGCCAAACTCCTTGTTTACCTTGTGGAGATATTCAACAATAATACCGCCAGTTTCACTATCCAGATCTCCGGTCGGCTCATCGCAGAGTAAAACTTGAGGATCATTAGCAATAGCAGAAGCAATGGCCACGCGCTGACGTTCACCGCCAGAAAGTTGATCGGGCTTGTGATTCATTCTATCGGCGAGACCGACGACTGAGAGTAATTCCTCACACCGCCGCTTCCTGGTACCTCCATCTCTTTTGGCGGCAAGCATTGGGAGTTCAACATTTTCGTAAGCAGTCAAAGTGCTGATCAAATTTAGTTCCTGAAAGATGTGTCCAACAACCTCTCTTCGAAGAGCTACAAGCTGTGTTGGACTTGCATTAGTTACATCATATCCGGCAACAATAGTGTTCCCTGCGGTCGCACGAGTGATTCCACCCAAGATGTTTAGCAAGGTTGTCTTTCCAGATCCACTTGCACCCACAATGGCAATCATCTCCCCTTTATCTACACGCATTGAGAGACCTCGGAGGGCCTGAACCTCAACGTTGCCAAGACGGAATACCTTCACGATATCATCCGTTTGGATATATTTGCTTGAATTATTCATCATCATTATCTAACTCCTAAGTAAATCCACTTTTGATTCGGGTCTCCTAGAAGACCACCAAACCGGCACTATTGCTGCTAATAGTACAGCTCCAAGTAGCATCAAAATTGTGTAAATTGCATCGCCGCCCAGCGCAACTTGATATCGGATAAGCCCGGATGCATTTTCATTCGATTGAGAAACTTGTCCAATATTCTCAAGAATCCCAACACCCACTCCTAATATAAGAGCGAAGAATACAGTCACCATTACTTCCGCAAGTAGAGTTTTGAACAATTGCCATTTACTGAATCCTCTAACCGATAAGAGAGCAATCTCTGAATCCTTTTCTTGCAAAGTAAGTATGACGACTAGAGAGGTTCCGACAAAAGCCAAAATAATAGCAAAGGAAATTGCAAGCCATTGGATCTTTGTCGTGCCGCTTCTTATCACGCTAGATTCATAATCAAACATCTCTGTTGTAACAGAGTAACTGGAATACACTCCATCAAGCTCAAAAATTAGCTGTTGTTGTAACTCGGTACCGTTTGTATTCTGGTCGATATCAATGAGAATATTTGTAGTTGAGGTAAATATGAGATTTGAAGAATTCAAGAAACTCTCAGATACGAAAGATGTGTAAGTCCCGCCGACACCGAAATCAAATCCGCCCATCATCTGTTCAATCGGCGAGAGAAATCCAACCAGTCCAACAATTGTCAATGGATGCGTACCTGATGAGAATGGTCCCTCAACATTGAGAATATCTCCAACCTCAAGTTCCAATCGTTGTGCGACATCAATAGATAGGATTATCCCATCATCTCCAAGGCCTTCTAACATTTGGGTTAAATCACCTACGAACCATGAACTCTCCCAAAAGGCAACATCAGTCCATTCATCTGGACGGATCCCTCGAGCATCAATTGTATTAGTACCTGCTTTAAGATTCAAGTGGTATTCTGGTGTAACAGCTAATACAGAGTCATAAGCTGCTGTTGAACTAAGTAGCTCTGTAACATTAGCTCCGGGGCTTAACTCAAGTCGTACATCAGCTCCAACGTCAAAGCGTGCAGTTCTTTCTGTATAGTCGTGTTGTGAGAATAAACTGCCAGTTGCAAAGATTCCGTAGGAAACAATTAGAGCTATGATGAAGACAAGAGTTGATGTACGGGCTGGATTACGTTTGATATTTCTTGTAGCCAGTCTACCAAAAGCACCGAAGTAACGCCGACCTGCATTCATAACAGTTTCTTGGAATTTATGTGATCCACGAATGAAAACTTTAGTTGCACCATAAAGGAAGAGGAGTGGTCCAAATGTGTTAAGGATACCATCAACAGCTATCCAACCAACAATAAGTATAGAAATGACAAAGTTTCCGAGCCCTATACTTCCCAGCAATCCAGTCATATCTATGCCCAAAATCCAAACAATCATTTTGTATGTTCCTAAAATCAGGGAGATTGTTGGAAGTAATTTTTTGTACTCCGCAGTTTCTTCAACGAAGATGTATTGTTTTAATGCGTCAATTATCTCTAATTTTGAAGCACGTCCTGCAGGTCTCCAGACACATAAAAGACCAAGGAACATTCCCAGAATTATTGCTAAAATGACTGACACATAATTACTCGTTATTCCCTGAATGATATTCACATTCGAAACACCAAGTACATAGTATGCCGCAAACGTTCCTAAGAAGATTGAAGCTGCACCGGCAATTCCCCCAATCAATAAACCCTCGACCAGAAACATTCTCTTAATGGTCTGGCGTTCAAAACCTTTCGTTAATAGTAAGCCTATCTCTCTTCGTCTGAAATTATATCCTACATCACTTACCATCGTTCCTGTGAAGTATGAAAGTAGGAAGATTGGAAGGGATAATGTAACAAATGACATAGTCATAATAATTTGAGTTATCTGGTAAAAGAATAATGGAAATTGTAATGTAGAGGACACGCTGGTGTCAAAAGTTGACGCTCGTAAACTTACAATATCTCCGATAGCTGTGATACGGTCAGATGACGCACTAACATCATAAGGATCTAGTACACTCGCCCTATCAATTTGGAGATGTATTCGATTTTGGATTTGTATGCTTGTGTGGTTATCTATTTCCCCTGCTTCTTCAATAATCGACTTGAAGGATAAATCCCAATCTGCAATCAGGTAATTATAGGATACACTCATTGTGAAACCTCGGGCCCCGCCTCCTAAGCCCATAAGCATTGCAAACATTCCGCCGGCAGCACCAGCCAGAGCATCTCGATTCCTATCTGGCATATCTACATAACCAACAACTGTAAAATTCCGATAAATTATAGATGGAGGAAGATAGCCCCTTGAAACACCAACTGCTACTTCAATTTCTTGACCCAATTCAAAGAGCGATTCATTTGTTGAACCTCTGACCACATAGGTTTCATTTGCACCTAGAGTAAGACTGCCTGAAATGACTTGAACTCCAGACATAAGAGGTGACGAGGATTCAAGCCCCGCAAGGGTCATATTTACTCCGGTACTGTTGAATTCAAATTCTATGATAGACGAATGTGTGCTATCAACAATTCCATCAATATCCCGTAGATCATTTTCTAAATCATCCATCTCAGCAATTGTCCAGTTGAGTCCTTCGGAATCAACATTGAAGTCATAGAGAATATCTTCAACACTAGCATCAAGGGCACTTCGAGATAGAATATCTGCTGCAACATTAGTTGCTGCAAAGAAAGATGTTGCCAAGAGAACACCAATAGTAAGCGCAATAAATAAACGATAGCTACGAATCACTCGTTTGAAGGCATACTTGAACATACTATCTGAAACCTCATTCATGCAAATCCTAAAACATATTTAAAGCGTTCGGTAGTTGCCAAACGTTTGATGGTTCTAAAAATAGAATTAGCGATAAACATCTCTGAATGATTATCTCCCTGCTCTCATCGAATATTTTGTATATAAGACGAATGGATTAATCATCCATCAAAATTCTTGATTCTGCATCATCCAAGCTCTTCAAGCTCTGTCTGTTTTTTATCGTACAGTATTGCAAACATAATCACAATTACTAATAGCACAGAACTTGTTGAAACTACGATTGGCATAGTTAGCGTTGGATCGACAGTGGGTTCCATATCCTCTTCGACAGTGATAGTTACAATCCGACCATCACGAGTATTGTTATTCAAATCCATAGCACTCACATACATGCGAAACTCACCAGGATTTGGAAACGCATCTACTGAAGCTACATAGAAAGAACCGTTGTAAGTCATAAGGTCGTGAACAGTAACGTTTGGTCCGGAGATATTGATTGTGACATTCAGTATCCCAACACCGCCTTCATTATCTGTCACGTTAGCCCAGACTGAAAAGGCTTCACTCTCGTTTGGTCTACCCGAATAATCCCAGTCCCAAATATTTGGAATTGTTGTGTCTTGACTTATCTCAAAAATTCCAGCAGATGCAAATGAAATAAAGAGTGTTCCAGTCAGTAGGATTGCAAGAAAAGCTACAACAATACCTGTTGGGGTTCGAAGGCGGACCATAGTAATCGCTACATCCCTCTCATTTCGCTTAATTAGCTCGCTCATTCGCGCAGTATTTACCAGTTGATATGACAATCCTAAACTCTTAAAATAACCTGAAATAAATTGTGTAGTTAGAGGGTACAACTATGAAATATAACGCAAAAAATACAGCTATTGCCATTCTTGCCATCGGTCTGGTTTCAGTATCGCTTTTCGCTGCGAGTTTCCTTCTCTCAAGTGTAACTGATCCCTTATCAAGCCAAGAAGTTGAAGATCTGGTATTTAATCGCGAGGAGGAAAAATTAGCTCGTGATGTTTATTCAACGTTGTACGACACTTGGAATTATGGTGTGTTCAATAATATCGTCCCGAGTGAACAGATCCACATGGATTCGATTTTGGGCTTACTAAACCAATACGGCATCGAGGATCCTGTTCCTGAAGACACCGTTGGTGTGTATAATAATTCGATATTGATGGATTTGTATACTGATTTAGTCGCCCAAGGTCAACTATCGTTAGTGGATGCCTTGGAAGTCGGTGGCTATATTGAAGAAATGGATATTCTAGACTTGCAGAGATTTATTGCCAATAGTGACCATCCCGATGTAATAACGGTCTATGAGAGATTGATGATGGGATCTCGTAACCACCTCAGAGCATTTGTAGGGGCCTTATTTGATGAGGGAGTCACATACGTACCAGTATTAATGGATGAAGCCGATTACCAAGCCATTATTACCACACCTATTGAAGGCGGTCCATAATCAACTTTCTTGGGCGTCTGAGATATCTCACTAAATTGAATTCGAGTACGTAGTGAAGATTAGGAAAATGAAAAGGTGGGCGTAACGTCATGTGAGTAACGCAACGCATTGCCGCGCCACCACCTAATGATTTTTGCACGTTGCATTCCAATTGATCTATTTTAAGACCAGTGCAAGTTGAAAACTGCACGCCATAGTTTCCAACGACTCACACAATTATATGTTACGCCCTTTGTTCATGAAATAATAGGAGAATTCATAGTTAACCCTTGCGGTTGACGAAACCCTAATCCTTCATGTCTAATAGGTTATATTATATTATATCATTGAAGCATATAAAGAGTACGGTCGTGTCCGAATGGCCGATGATAGTCAACATTGATTCACTTTGATAGTGCTATAGGAACCTTTTTCCCTAGAGTATTGAGGTTCCACAGAGTTCAAGGAGATAGTAGAAGGCCTTTATTTGACCCCAATCACTGATGGCACTCTACAGGGAGTTGCGTGATAATCTCACTACCTTGGATTACAGACAACAATGAAACGGAGACAGAATGAATGCGTGTGTACTTAGATGCCAACTTTTTCATTTCGGGTTTTTCAGATCGCCCTAAAGATGTGCAAATGATCAAACAAGCTGCTGATGCAATTGGCGCTGAACTTTGGATTACAAGACAAGTATTCCAAGAGTTGCGATGGTACCTGAGAAGAGAAGTTGAGCAGATTATCCAAATAGATGAAACTTTGTCGAAAGATATCAAGCATCTTATGGAGAGTCTCAACCGTCCTGAGAGCTCGTTACCTCAACCTAACGATATGTCTCTAATTCTAGGGGCAATGCGGAATAAGGGGTCAAAGATTGTCACTAGTGATATGAAGTTGCTCAATACAATAGAGGACATCAAAATCGAAGTCGAAGGAATTGTTGGATCAGCCTATATTCTTGAACTAATGGAATCGGTCAATGACGAGAAAATGAAGAAACAGCTTACTCCAATTAGAGAGAGAATATACTCAGAAGAGGTTCGCTATAGCATTTCTCGCCAAGAGTCCTATGATCCTGTTACAAGAATTCGCATCATTGAAGCTCACGCTCTTAGAGTACTAAGAACTGTCAAGAGACCTACCGAGGGCCTTGATAGACAATTGTCAAAGGGTCAACCACTATTCGTTCTAGACTTCCTAGAGGATATCAAAGCAGACATCCCCAATATGTTCGATGACTTCCGAGAAGGTAAATACGACAGTCTAGCTCGCGAAATCGAAGCAATTCAAAATGAGATTGAGAGATTGCTGATTGTTTCAACCTTGACAGAAGACGCGGATACTCATGGAAAACTTGTTCAACATGCAGCAGACCTAACGCTCTTCCTTTACTATCTCGAAATGATTTGTCATTTATACAGAGGTTCAACAGAGGGAATTCAAAATGCTCTTGAGATATGTGATGAAGCCTTCAGATTACTCATGTTTGCAGCAGTTTCGAATGATGAACTCAAAGCCTCAGTATTCTTTGTAAGGATTTTACTATCACTTATCAAAGAAGATTATGAAGAAATTGATTATTTCTATGGTCTCTATGACTCAATGATCAATCGAGTTGGTCTCGACGATATGATGGAAACAACAGAAGGATTCTACATCACAATGCAGGTATTACGTGCTGAAGTCATGGGAGGATTCAGTCTAACCAAGAACAAATTGCACTATACTGATGTCACAATAGCAATGCTGAATGATATTGCCAAATACAGTCTTCTATTCGACGACGAAGACAATGCCTGGCAACTTGCAGTAACAGCATACAAGATTGGTGTAGCATACAATAAAGAAGAAGGGGCACTTAGCTCATTCCAAATGCTCTACAAGGTTTCCTCATCTTCACATGACCGGTTTAAACCTGCTCTGGAAAAGATTGCAGAACACGCTCTGAAAGCCTTTGTAAAGAAGGGATGGAATACAAATCTCGTCACTCCAATACTCAATGAAGTACAAGGGCAATTGCCACCCATAGAAAAGATGGCAACTGGAGGTCTTGTATCAATCAAGAAAATCCCTGATATTTTAAAGGGCTGGATGGATGCTTTAACTTTGGAAACAATCGATAAAGAAGATGTTCTAGTCGTTCGAAGTGAAGGTCTACAAGCAAGAGTAGCTATCAAAATAAAACATCATCCAGAGCTACGCTCATTGAAGACTGGCCATAAAATTGCTCTAACAAAAGGTGAATTTGAAATCCTAGATTCGAAACCTAAAGTGATAAAGGACTATGCTATTTTATTGATGATAGAACCAAGTGAAAGCGCAGAAATTTCATATGAAGGCGAATATGGCTTCTCATGTCTGAAAGTAGCTGGCCCTGAAGCTGAAGCATAGATAAGCAAATGGAAGGTAATAGAATTGGACCTCGTGACATGGGTAATTGTAATCGCAGGTATCTTCGTACTAGTGATATTCAATTACTTCTTGAACCTAGCTCCAGGTTCTGATCCTGAAGATTTTGCACTGGGACCCCCCCAGCTCAACATCACGTGTGATTGTTATCTAAACACTATATTTCTAGGTGCTATCCTCATTGTTGCTTTTAGCGCCGGTTCATCAATATTTTCTTCTAGATTAGAACTCTACTTCGTTGGGGGTCTAGCCTTTGCTGTTGTAACAATTGCTGGAATTATGGGACGTCGTAAAAGACACAACGAATGGAGAGAAGATGAACAAGTAATCAGGAGAGCTATCTCTAAATCTAATATAATGACAGGTAGTCAAAGGCCAGTGGATATTGTCTTTGATGATGAGGATGATGAAGACTTCGATTTTGAGAACTATTGATTCTTTGAAGATACTCGATCAGCCTTTAGGTTTGGAAACTTTATTGCAATCATGCTAGCAGGTGAATCAGCGGCAGCTTCGAAACTATGAATTTCGTTAGGACTCACCAAGACTACATCCCCTTTATTCAATTCATATTCTATCGAATCGATTTTCATTTTCATATCAGACAATACTACAAAGATTTCTTCCAGCTCACCATGTGCATGGGGTTCAGATTTTGTGCCAGCATTAACAGTTACTAAAATGAATCCTCCAGTGTCGAGGCTCTTACGAAATTCTACGTCTGCAACGTATTTGGCAGTATATCCTTTCTTGTGGATCTCTTCTATATCTGATGCCTTGAATATTTTGACCATTGTTATCAGCACTGCAATTGAAACCATCAAAGATGAAGTTTCTTCTATGACCAATAGCTTTAGTTGGCACTTGATTTCCATGAATATCTAAGAACTAATGAGAGAGAAAACTGATGCCTTCTAGAATTATCTCAGTTATTGGCGGTGCAGACTCTAATCCCGAAATATTGAAGCTAGCTGAAGATATTGGAGCAGAGATAGCAAAACGAGGGGTCGCTCTTGCATGTGGTGGTATGATGGGAGTAATGGAAGCTTCTTGTAGAGGAGCTAAGGAACATGGTGGCGTTACCATTGGAATTCTGCCTTCTGATTCCAAAGAACATGCAAACGACTACGTAGATTTCGCAATACCGACAGGCCTTGGATATTCACGGAATTTCATAGTTGCAAAAACGGGAGATGCTGTTATCGCGATTGATGGATCTGCAGGCACATTGAGCGAAATAGCTATTGCATGGTTTTCTGATAAAGTAATAGTAGCCCTTGCTTCTTCTGGTGGCTGGGCTGAAAAACTAGCAGGTACTCAAATTGATGAACGGAGAACGGATATTGTGTTCTCGGCAGATTCACCAAAAGAAGCATTAGATATTATTTTTA
This sequence comes from Candidatus Thorarchaeota archaeon, assembly GCA_018238205.1. GTDB lineage: Archaea > Asgardarchaeota > Thorarchaeia > Thorarchaeales > Thorarchaeaceae > SMTZ1-45. The sequence continues at coordinate 2,253 of JABCTV010000054.1, read as the reverse complement.
AAGAACTAAATTGGGAATAGGTTGATGCCATTATGGAGCTAGTCCGCTCTATCCTTGAAGGAAAAACGAAACTAACAAAGGATGAAATCTGGAATCTTTCGGGGATGTTACAAGATCATTACAGAAGTAGTCCCAATGTTCTAGATATGTCAACTGACAAGGTCATCTTTGTCGGAGACCTTCATGGAGAATTGCAATGTACTCGAGCTGTTCAACGGTATATCAAAAAATACAACAAACATCATTTTGTGTTTCTTGGAGACTATGCAGATAGAGGACCAGAGCAAATTGAAACGTTCAATCTTGTTATGGCATTGACTCTATCAAATCCTAAGAGAGTAACAATGCTTCGAGGAAATCACGAGTCCGATGATATTGCTGCGAAGTACGGTTTTTATAATATCGTAACCAAAACCTATTCTTTCGACGTTTTCAAACATTATTCTCGTGTTTTCGAAGTATTACCAATTGCAGTTTACAAGAAAGCAACTCTGTTTGCATGCCATGGAGGAGTTCCTGAGGAAATATCTTCAATAGCTGAGATTCAAGGGCGGAATAGGCGTCACCCTAATTTTCCAGATGATGTGCTGTTTCAGATGGTTTGGAATGACCCGAAAGATAATGATTATGCATTCCGTCCGAATTCAAGAAGTGCTAGAGCACGCTTTTTTGGAAAAGTATCTTTTACAAAATTTATGGAGAACATAGATGCCAAGGTGATGTTCAGAGCGCACCAAGTATTCCCAGAAGGGTACCGTACTTTTTTTGATAACAAATTAGTGAGTGTATTCAGTGCTACATCCAGTTCCAGTGTTCAACCGAAGATAGTTAGATTATGCAATGATTATACTATAGAGCCGCTTGATTTGATTTGAAAAAGCATCACAAAGAGCATAAGTACGATAATCCATAACTCCAAGATAGGAGGAAATATTGTGAGTGACGATATGCCAAATAGCGATGATTTAGAATCATACGCCGCATCAGTACAAAACATCAATATCGTAATCACATTGATAGCTGTGGGTCATGTTATTGCAGGCACATTAACGATTCCTTTGATTTACGTGATATTTTCGTCCAATATGTATCTAGCTCCTTTGATAGTCACCTTCATGATAATGGCAATGCGTGCAATATTTACTCTAACAGTACCGATTTCATTCGCTCTTGGGTGGGCAATTTGGAGGCTTAAACCATGGGCTTGGAAAGTCGCGGTGGGTGTAAATATAGTATGGCTATTTTTAAATATTATCGGAGGAATTGTTCTAATTGCACTCTTGAACATAATTCTACTATTTGCTCTTAATGGGACTGATGTTAAACTAGCACTTACTCCTATCGACACACAGGATTCTATAGATCCATTATAGATACCAATTTCAATAACATGTCAATAGTACAAGCATCAATAATGAGGCAAGTTATTAAGAAGAATGAGGCGACAACGTAAAATATGGGATACTACGTAATCCCAATGGTGATTCTATTATGCCAAAGGTCGCGGTTGTTAAGACTTCTCCGAAAACAATTGATGAGGATATAGCGCGAGTAATGGATCTTGCGGACTATGACAAATTCGTTTCAAAAGATGTTGCGACGAGTATCAAGTTAAACCTGTCATGGAGCAAATTATACCCGGCTTGCTCAACTAACCCGTATATCTTTGATGGGCTTCTAAAGAAGCTACTTGCGGATGGCTTTGATAATAGAACGATACAAGCAGTTGAAAATGAAACTGTTGTGACAAATATCTTTGCGGGACTGAAAAACAATAACTGGAACCCTGTTATGAAGAAACACAAGATAAAGTTTCTACCTCTAATCAATGCAACCTATGTTGATGTTAAGCTACCACGGAAGACTCTAGTTCTGGAAGAGATATTCGGAGAAATAATCGCACCAAAAGAAATCTTCGGTTCAAATATAATCCATCTGCCTACCATAAAGTGTTGTCACCCTGAAACAGAGATTCTTCTTGCTGATGGGTCTGTTGAAAAGATTGGCGAAATAGTAGAAGAGGTCCACTCAGACCATGAAATTGTTGTTACTGAGGATAGCGATTGTGTAGCAATATCCAACCATCGAGTTGTATCTCTTTCTAGTTCGGGTAATATCACTGACAAAGTTGCAAACAAATTTTGGCGTACTCCTTCATCACCATCTCTAATTGAAGTCAGAACTAGAACATCCAAACAAGTAAAAGTATCGGAAAAGCATCCTTTCCTGACACCAACAGGCTGGAAGAAATCT
>JABCTV010000223.1 GCA_018238205.1 Candidatus Thorarchaeota archaeon | reverse complement strand
GGTAAACAGATTGGCAATCTTGGACACTGTGCCACATTCTCATTTTATGCAACGAAAAACATTATCACCGGTGAAGGTGGAATGATCACAACAAATGACGAAGAGCTCTATGATCGGATGCTCATGATTAAAAATCACGGTCGCGGAAAGCATGGTGGCTATAGTCACTATCAAATCGGTTATAATAATCGAATGATGGACATCGTTGCGGCAATTGGTGTAGAGCAGATGAAGCGCTTTGAATTTGTTCTCACGGAACGAAGGAAGACCGCTCAAGAATATGACAAGTTCTTCTCTGAGTTTGATGAGATTAAACCTCAGATTGAAGATGATGGATTCAAATCCGCCTATCATTTGTATGCTCCAAGTATCTACTCAGACAAAATGACTCGTGATGAGATTGTATCTGCTCTTCGAGATGAGGGAGTCGGTTCCAGGGCTGTCTATGCTCTACCCTGTCATAAGCAGGACACCTACCTTAACATCCAGAAGTGGAGATGGGCTAAATTTGTAGACTACCCTGATTATTCTAAGGTTTCATTACCCCATGCTGAGGAGATTGGTGCAAGGCACTTCGATATCCCTGTTCATCCTAGTCTTACTGGAGAAGAAAAAGAATCAATCAAAGAAGCCCTCAGAAAGATCCTTGCGTAATTTCAAATGAAATGTTCTAGAATCGATTCAAGATTCTTCGAGTGGACAGTTACTGTTGCTGCTCCACTCACATCTTCGTTTTCAGGATTGAATGCAATAGAGAATGCTGAAACTCCAAAGAGATCGATATCATTTGTACCATCGCCAATGCTTGCCAAATTCTTAGTGCTGAGTTCTCTTTCTTGTAATATTCTGAGTGCTGTTTCAGCTTTCTGTGGCCCTCCCATAGTGTACTCGACTGAGCCAGAATGAGCTCCATTTGATGTACCAAGAATATTGGAATGTGCGAAATCAAGATTCAATCGCTTGGTTAGTGGTTCCATGAAAAATTGACTCACACCACTGGAGATGCAGCCAACAAGATATCCCGCCTCTTTGAGTGCCCTAATTGTTTCTTCAGCACCTTTCATGAGTGGCAATTTCATCACAAGATGGTCGTAATCACTATTAATTTGAACTCCTTCCCAAATCTTGCTTCCTATGCGAATGGACTCTTCCATGGGTAACTTTTCTTTACCAATTCTACTGAATAACTCTTGATATTTTTCCCCTAGACCAACTTGTTGAGCGATATGAAACGCTGCGCTTGGTCCGTCAAAGAGGACTCCGTCAAGGTCGAAAGCAATTATTTTGATATCTTTGTGCATTTTCAGGTTACCCTCTTCATCAATGCAAATTATTATCCAATATAATATCGTTTAGTAACATCAAATTTCTGTTAAAGTAGTGATAAGAGTTAAAGCCCCTTATTTTCCATTTCAGAATCAGGGAATAAACAATGGACGAAGAATCGAAACAGGAACTATTGAAAGTATTGAAAAAGGAATTGAGCAGGCAAAAAGGGATTTTCAATAAACATGCTCCTATAGCGATAAATCCGAATGCCAAGGGGTATTCAGAAGCTAAAGCCGCATTTAACAAGGCAGATTGGGCAATAAAAGATCTCGAAAAACAAATCGCCTATCTGGTCACTGAGAAAACATACGAACCGTCGATAATTGACAAAATAAAGGACATTGCTGACAAACTCACGGGTGATGATGATCCAGGAACGAGTAGCACCACAGGAGTACGGGGTTAACTTACTATTGATTTGCTAAAAGTTTGAGATAGTTCGCAGTAGGAAGTATAATTACCAATTTTGATAGGTTTTCAATTGCCATGAATATCATTAGGAAATCCGGTTTTGGTTCCATCAACGAGATCAAGAGGAAATTTACTCGAAAGGAACGATCTGAAGAGGATCTGGTCTTTGATGTTGGTCGCATGCCTCGTGATATTCTATCCAAGATGCTGATTATCTGTGGAAAAGTTGGGGAAGATAATATTGCAAAATTCGAGCAAAAGGCAAAGGAACTGAATTGCGACTTTATCCAAGAGAAAGGCAGGTCTTGGGTTCTAACTCACAAGACAATACGTGATAATTATGATTCAGACAATCACTTAGGTATTCTTCTAATTGGAAATAACAAAGAACTACCTGCAACCCAAATATCCTATCAAGATGATTATGCCTTCACTGACTATTTTATCCAAGATCTTGACGGCGATTCGATACCGGATTTTCCTGTAGGACGGATTTTTGGTTCACCCGAAACTGTGCTCTATCATATGGACCCTAAAATAATTGACAGTGATATTGCCATAGTTTTTGATAGTCAACCAGGTCGTTCATCACGTCATGTTGAAGGTCTGGCTGCTCTAGGATTTGATGTGGAGGTACTTGGAAAATATTCTGATGATGAACGTAAGTTGTTATCAGTATGTGAATTCATTCTTCAATTTTCAGATGGAGTTTTCACCTCTAGAATCCATGGTACTCCTGACAAATGGGCGACTCATAATTCTATCATCTTGAGTTCGGAACAAACTTCTACAATCGGATTTGAAGGATATCCTGTTGTCTTTTCAGAGGCCTGTAGCACCGCTCTAGAAGGTCCGCTCTTGAAAGCTTTCTTAGACCAAGGATCCATCTATATCGGATCAACATTGGATACGATGAATAATATTGAGCCATTTGATGATTGGAGAGCATGTCCTTATTGTGATGGTTGGAAATTTGGTTTCCTTGATCTATTAGATACGTATGAGATGATTGGACAAGTAAAGATGTCGGTAGATAGAGAGATTACGCGTAACCTTGACAAAGATGCCATGGATGCCCTTGAGAATATACGTGATGGGAACACAAACAAGTTGACTAACGACCACGCTGTGTCAGTTTGTGAATGGATGCTATTTGGTAATCCACTCAGACCAACAACAGTTGGGCCTAATGCTGATTACTCACCAGGTAGAATTGTTGTAGATACCTGAGGTGAAGATTGGCTCATCCTCTTGTGAAGGAGTGTTCCAATGAATCCTCCAACTCCTCCTATGATAGCCATGATAAGAACCGCTTCACTGAAGACAATAAGGTCTGATGCAAAACCTGTGGCAATAAATAACAATCCATACGAAAACACGGCACTCAAGGTCCCTGCAATAATCGCATTTCTTTGGTGACCTAAAATATATCCACATACGAAACCCACCACTAATGGAGTAAATAATGCTAGAATAAAGAATAATCCCCAATTGAGAAGTATTCCAGCTGCAAATATTGCAAAGACTCTCAATACATCATAGGTTTGGTTCACAGGTTTGGTCAATTTCTAACCTCTGCTGGCAATCATTCTCATTCTGTTTTAATCATGACGCTACCGCGTTTGACAAATGGGCCACATCAATAAAACTGATAGATTAATAGCGGAATTATGTAGAATATTCTTGCCACTTCTTACAATTTGTGTGGTATGAGAGGCGATATAATTGACCGAGGAGAACGAATCAACTAGCGAAAGAATTAAGAAAATTTTCAGTATCAAAATCCATGGACCAAAGAATCCGTTTAAGACAAAAAATCCCTACAAGAAGAAAGACGAGTGAGAACACTTTCTCCAAACCCATAAAAGGCATTCTCACAAAGAATCAGATTGAAATACTGGTGACTTGGAATGTCTCGTGTTGGGAAGAAACGGAATAGTAAAATCTGGCGGATATATTCTATGTTCCTTAAGGAACTAAAATTAATAGTCAACGATAAATTTGCACTTCTTCTCGTATTCATTCTCCCTGGTATGATCATGGGTACTATGTACTTGGCTATCAACGAGGGTAGCACCATTGGAATGTCAAATATTGATCCTTCAAAGAATGCAGATGCTATAATAGTAGGTCTTGTAGATCTTGATACTACAGATACTTTTCCCGGGGAAGACCTCTCAGCTAATTTTTCATGGTACTTGCAGAATAGTCCCGACTTTATTGTGACAATGTATGAAACCGAACAAGAGGCTCTCGAGGCGTTGTATTTTGGTCAAGTTGATGTTTATGCTGTACTATCTTATGGGTTCGAAGGGAACATAACTAACGACATACCTACATTTGTTGATATTCACATCAGTAGTACTGACTTTGATAGTATGGGTGAAGTTTCTTCAAAATTTAGCAGAGTCGTCCAAGACTTCCGATACGATCATGGTTGGATCAAGGGTGAGATTGCATCTGAGAATTACGCCGAGTTTCAGCCACCTGGTGCATCTTCCTTAACTGCCACGTTTGGTGTATTCATGATTGTTTTTGCTGTCTTCATCGCAGTATCAGCAACTGCTGCACAGGCAATAGTTGGGGACATCCCGTTGAACAGGATGCTTCTAACACCAGCAACAAAAATGGAAGCCCTTCTAGCAAAGCTTTTTGGGTACTTCATCGTGGGAATGATGCAGGCTCAATTCTTGCTTGTTCTTTGGATGGTGCTCTTCAATATTGATCTTTGGCATCAGTATCTGAACCTTAACATCATCCTTGCGCTTATGTCTATATCAGGTGCAGGACTGGGTCTCTTGATATCCACTGTAGTCCAAACCAGGTTGCAAGCAAATCAAAGCTTTCTATTCTTGCTATTTGGAAGCACGATAATAGGCACGGGCTTTATGGACGTAGGTCTCCT
>JABCTV010000222.1 GCA_018238205.1 Candidatus Thorarchaeota archaeon | reverse complement strand
GGGGGACGCTTGCGCCCATTGTAGGCGATTATTTGTGGGAGCGGACGATCAACCCAAGATTTTCAAGCTGGCAGACCTGGAAGCGAACGGCACAAATATCGGCCGTCCATGTGACCCTGAAGAAGTAGAGCGGGAGCAGATTCCATTCCTGGTGATGCTGGTTTCTTAATTAGAATATTGCCAGCTTCATCTTCAGAGAGTGTAAGATTGATACCTAATGACTTGGCACGTTCCGGTATCCACGATTTCAACTTTGCTCTGATTTTTTCTTCCTTCTTAGATTCCCTAGGAGTTACAGAAAATACGTATTCAAAAATCTCCCAGACAGATTTAGGCTCAAGATTTTCAAGGACCATTCAAAAAACCTCTTACTAATCTTTATAGACTAAATCTAACACTATAAGCTTTTGTCAATGGACAGACACCTTTTTGTCTTGCCAAATTCAGGAGATTGTTGAAGGAGAGACAATGATTGTTGTTTGATCCAGGAATTATTGATGTGCTCCGAGATGCTTTGCCAGGATTAGGAGATTTCTTTCTACTTGTAACTCAAATAGGTAGTGAATTGTTCTATGTCGTACTACTACTGGTCGGATACTGGGCGTTCAACAAGAGAGAATCCATTATCCTAACTTATGTGCTGATTGTTTCAATACTTTCCAACTATTGGTTGAAAGTCATTATTGCTGCCGAACGACCTCCCACAAGTTACTGGTTTCCGGGAACAAATCCCCCCAACTATAGCACTCCTAGTGGACACTCTCAGTTTTCAGCTTCGCTTTATGGATGGTTTGCAGTAAGGATCAAGACGTGGTGGATGGCTCTGCTAGCGGTCGTGCTAACATTCCTGATTGGATTCTCAAGAATATATCTTGGTGTTCATTATCTTGGAGATGTACTCATTGGTTGGGGAGTTGGTATTCTTATTGTGATTGCTTTCTACTATTTAGAAAAACCTGCAAGAGAATTCTTTTCCCAATACAAATTTGAACATCTACTGCTATCTGTCTTCATCATTGGTCTACTGATGACTGTCATTGCTGCATTACTCCCACCCCCACCAAATGATAACTTTGGAGCTTTGGGAGGACTAACCATGGGACTTGCACTGGGACTCGTATTGGAGAATAAGTTTGTAAGATTCTCTGTGGAAGCACCTAATGGACAAAAATGGCGACTTGTTCTACGTGTTGTGATTGGACTGGTTCTAGTTATCGGTGTAATGATTGGACTTTCTCCGATATTGCCATCTGAGGATCTCCTGCTTCGCACAGTACGATACTTTCTAACAGCAATAACGGGAATTTTTGTTTGGCCAGTAATCTTCAAGAAAATCAATCTCTAATGTTGAATGTTGTAGGATAAGTCGTCCTACAACTTCCTAACAGAAGAGAAAGTGGGCTCTCGACACATTCAAGAGTCAGGTTGTTCAGAAGAAAGGAAGGTGAATAGCGTGAAAGATGGAATCGGTACACCATTATTATCACCAACGTATCCTGGACCACCATATCACTATATTGATGCCAAATTATTCCTAGCATTATTCAATCCTCCAGAGGAGTCACTACAGGCACTACTTCCAGAACCACTGCGACCTTCGCAGATGCCACTCGCGGGTTTAATGTTTGGCGAACAACCTTGTAAGGAAGCAGGGACTTTCATGGAGGCGGGGATGTTGATTCAGTGTCTCTTTGACAATCCAGAAACGAAGGAAGAAGAAGTAGGTGTATACTTTGCCTACAATTACGTAGACACGGATGTTGCACAAGCAGCTGGTCGAGAGATTTGGGGATATCCTAGGAAACGAGCTGAGATTTCTTTAGACTGGAAGGGAGATACTATCACCGGTACAGCGAAGCGTGATGATGTCACATTGCTAAAGGCAACATGCACCTTGGATGAAGAGGGAGAATGGATCGATAGTGGTCCGAACATCAATCTCAAAATGATTCCTAGTGTGACAGGAAAGGGGTATGACATGGCAATGCTCACTGCAGCATATCTCACCTATGACATCAAAACTGGCCGTTCTGGAGAAGTCGAAGTAGAATTCCAAAACGGACCTCAGGATGATTTCAGTAAAGTCCAAGTAGAGAGTAACATGATCGGTCTATACTTTGATTGCGATATCACTGTACCTGCAGGTAAGAATGTTGGGCAGATCAAATTGTGATCACATGTACTCAGTTGCCTCAATGGTTTGAAGTTTCCTGCCAGTCTTTCCCGTGTAGTATCTCATAATCTGGATACATATCAGAGCAAATAGTGGAACAGCAAGATAGGTATAGATTGGGTCAAAGAAGATGCCTACTGCGAGCATTAAGCCCAAACCAGCAAAGCCAATGATATTGGGAAGAAGAAAAGTTCGAGCCATAGCCCACATACTTCTGATTGGCATCTGTACTGCAGCGCCACGTTGTCTGCTTATATTCCTCTCTGCCTTGAAATCGCCACCCGTTGCGGCTGAGTATGAAGCAATCCCACCTGAAGCAACTGTCAGAAATAAACTTGAGATTATCACAGCGGGGATATATATCAAGAGAGCTGGCTCCACAATAATGACAAGGACAGATGCTATCGCGGTTGCTATCAGTGTGAATGGCACAGCACTGAAGACCTTGCCCTTCACATAGTCAGAAAGGCTTGCTGGAGCTAGTTGAAGATTCATTAGGTTCTTTCCTTCATAGACAAGCTCGTAACCTGCAAAATACACACCATATGAAACTGCAAATGGAATCATAGCTGAAATGATGATGAAAGGTGCAAAACCAGCTAGATTTCCACCAGGTGTAAGAAGGAAGAGAAAGAGCCATAGAACCATTCTGAGTGGACCCACAAGATAGTTTGCTAGAACTCGTCCTTCACGTCGTACGGATGCGGTGTTATACCACATTGATACACTAGTTGTTGTACTCATTTTGATTAATGGAAGGGTAGATGGATTCCAAGTAGTGTGTGCAATCCGCACCTCTTCCTTTGATGACCTCTTGGACCCACTGGCAAGCCATCCACTATAATGAGCAGCTTCACTGAAGTGGGCATTCGCATAGATGAAGAAAGCGGGAATAATCAAGAATAGAATTGCTAGCAGGATATCGGTAATATGAATTGGAAGTCCCACAATCAATCTCAGGGATACTGCATTCATTGCACCTCCTGGACTGATATTAGAGGTTAGACCAAGCATTCTGGCAAAGTCAAATATCAGACTAAATAGCTGGCCAAACCCATCTTCAGAAGTAAAGAGAGAGAAGTAGTAAAACGTACTGAAGAGTATAGCAACTGTTGTTCCTAAGAACCAGCCAATCTGTTTTAATCTACGACGTCCAGCGAGGAATCGAGCTATAGCTAAACCAATCAGTCCTCCGAGCGAAACTCCAAGAGTGACATTAGCTAGAAGCATGATGATAAAGATTGGAATTGAAAAAAGTGCAATCGTAGATCCAGAGGCCATCGCAAACCCAATGATTATGGGAGTACCAATAATGAGATAGAGCATAGCATTGTAGAAGATGATTACAATCGTCTTCTCAAGGAACAATGTCTTCAGTGTAATTGGCATGGTCATCAAGTATTCCATTCTTGCTGAATTGCCCACAGTAGTCACGCTGATTGCAATAGAACTCATGAAAGACATTATAATAATGAAATTGAAGAGTGTAGAACCAAATTCGATGTTATCAATTATTACTGCTTGGACGAACTCCCATCCCAGAAGATCCGATATGAAAAGAACGCCCCAGAGGATTGCTATTGCACCCGCAATAGCACCAAAAAAACGAGAATACCTACGCAAGGCACTCTTTCGTTCACTACGTTTCCCCTTCACATTCCGTATGCGGACTGTTCCAGTAAAATCATGTCGTAACATGATTAGAAGATCCTCAATCAAGAATCTTCACCTAGGAATGCAGCAATTCTCTGCATATCAGGACCACCGGTTAAATCTAAGAAGATGTCTTCCAGTGATTGCTGACCCTTTGCCTTCAATCGCAATTCTGCCATTGTGCCTTCAGCTATCATCTTTCCCTCGTTAATGATACCGATTCTATCGCACATACGTTCTGCAATTTCAAGTACATGTGTGCTCATCAGGATTGTAGTACCACGGTCACGAAGACCACCAAGTATCTCTTTGATAGTAGCAGCACCGCGGGGATCGATTCCAGCTTGTACCTCATCAAGAATCAGTACCTTAGGTGTGTGAATAAGTGCAGCAACGATACCTATCTTCCTAGACATTCCCTTAGAGTAGGTTTCTATGAGATCATCACTTGCATCTTTGATATCAAGTAATGTCAAGAGTTCGTCAATTTCCTCATCCCGCTCAGAGCCACGAGGAACTCTCCAAATATCACCTACGTAGTTGATGTATTCCCAACCTGTAAGTCGTTCAGGAAGAACAGCTTCTTCGGGTACATAACCCATGAAGCGTTTTGCTTCAACAGTGTTCTCTTGAACATCAAACCCGTTGATACGGGCAGTTCCCATGGTTGGTTTTAGAAGCCCCAGAAGCATTCTCATTGTTGTGGATTTTCCGGAGCCGTTGGGACCCAGAAGTCCGTATATCTCGCCAGGTCTTACCTGAAAGGAGAGTCTGTCAACAGCTATGAACTCACTGAACTTCCTCGTCAACGTTATTGCTTCAATCATCAATAT
>JABCTV010000221.1 GCA_018238205.1 Candidatus Thorarchaeota archaeon | reverse complement strand
TAGTCAGCAGCAAACTTGGCTGAGGGAGATTCAACTGGACGACCTTGGATACTTCTACTCAAGAAACGAGGTGGTTCTGGACAATAGAGGACCTTTTTTGCCATTGGTGCGCCATCGCGGGAATCTAGTAAGACTTGGAAAAGAATTCGTGATCAAGAGAAAGGACTGGTCAAGTCTGGCTTTATCTACGCTCAATCATGAGAATATCGAGGTTATTTCCAATCCCTTCAGATCGATTGCTTTAGAAGGAATGTTCTCGCATGCATTCCAAGCCATTGAAGAAAGCCACCTTGAAGATGCAGCGATCTTGGGCATGGCGGGTCTTGAAACCTCCATGAGACAAACGCTGGACTACTTCGGAGTAGAACGAAGAAATCTGCCAGGGGTTGTTTCAATTGTGAAGAGGTTATTCGAAGCAAGTGGGGCCGCTGCACGTGCGCCGGTTTCTGTGGAAAATCTTTGGCGCCTAATAGAAGGCAAACCGAAACGCCCACGGAAATCAAAGAAGTATGGCGGTTATGAAGACGGCTTGATTCCGATTAGACATAAGTCAACTCATAGACGACACAAGTTCCGGATTGACAGGAGAAAAACAAAGAGAGTTGGAGAGTTCATGAATGCTGCGCGTCAAATGGCTTATCTCTTGGAAGCATGGCTCGACACTAACCCGTCGAAGGATATCGCCCTTCAGCTAAAGACTGCAAGAAGGAATGACAAGAAGAAGAAAAACTTATAATTTTCTCCAAGGGGTGAAAACCATTCATACCCCATCTATTCACCAAAATGGCAGTTCATACAGCACACCTGCAGTCCAGTTGTGATTATGAGGTGAGAACTTGTGGTCCTTGGTGGTGGGAGCCTTGTGATACGCCTACTCTGGGAGATACTTCCAGGAGGAATTCCTCTGTTTCTTCCCTCGGATGAATCTGGCGGGATTTTCCAGAACCAGCGATGTTTTACTACAACATAAACTAGCAAGCTTACGCTGAAAATAACTGGTTTAGCGATGTTTTACTGCAACATAAACTAGCAAGATTACGCTGAAAACAATCATGGCGGAGAAACCGAAAACTCCTAGAATATCGTTTTGCGGGAGTTCCCATGCGATGAATGAACTAATGACTTCAAACAGAACGAAGAATGCGAGATACATTGACCACCTATTGAACCACTCAGTCTTTCGGTTTTCAGCTTTGATTCTCTGGTGATCAATCTGCATCTTTTCAAGTTCTATTCTATTCCTTAGAGAATCAGCAGCTTTGCTCATTTTCTGGTCTAGTTTTTCTAGATCTTGTATAGGATTGTAAATAATCACTTCTGAAGGTTTGGGCCACTCTTGTTCTTTCAGCAGTGATATTGATAGTTGGTAGAAATCTAAGGATTTGTTTATTTTAATAAGATACTGGAGTTTGTCTTCTTGAGATATGTTTGGGATATCTAAATCCAAAATTGATTGAACAAGTGTATGATAACAATCATCTAGAATAATAGCTTCTGCACTGAGAAAGTTGTAGATTTCAGATTTCATAATTCGATTTCGATTTTCTTTTACCTTCTCTAGAACTTCTCGGGGAATTACAATATCAAGATGTTCGTTAGTAGGGTCGTTCTCAATCATATCAAAGAAGGGCTTACTTTCAAAGACTGTGCAATTCAGAGGAAGCAATCCTAGATGTATGTAAGGAATAATCAGGTTGTTAGGATGATCATGAAAATTCACCTCTATTCGACGAACAACATCCTCTTCGACTCTTTTTCCCTTGAGTCTGAAATTGAGGACTTGTTCTTCGAATTCTTCCAAATCATCTACTATCAACACTACGTGGCTAGAAATGAATGCATAATCATTGGTTTCAGGGAATACACGCCCACCCTCCATAATAGCACGACATGATTTTGAAATCTCTGAAATAAAACTCTCATAGGAATCATCCTTTGAAAAATCAATTACGAATTGGAACGGGTTATTGTCAGGATCCCAACCTCCTGTTCTTGACAGGCGATGAGGATAGTCCGGAGTCCATGTGGGACTAAAGAAAACAGACTCCATTATCTTAGAAGGTTCTCCAGAGAAAGTATGGTGATTTTCAAGGCTGTGTATCCTCGCAATTTTTTCAATATTCTCTATGTCATCTTTGACTGTAATTCTAGCGGCACCTAATCGATTTGTATGATTATCAAACAATCTTGGGGTTCGGAATTCACCAAAGAGATGAAAGTGAACGGATTTTGCAATTTCAGGGTGAACTGCTACGTTTAGTCCCAAAGAGTAAGTGACCATTTTTATTTTGGACATATTTATCTCCTCCATGGTTTCCATATGCTTATTCTTCGTTCTGATGGAATATAGTAGTGAGCCTTTTCTACAGGTACTACAGCCTAATTTCATTGACAAGCACAGCGGTCGTCAACGATGTCAGCTGCTCTACCGAATGCGCATGAGAGAAGGCGTAGTGCATCTGCGGTACGTCTCCCGCAGGTTCTCACTGCATTGTACATCATGACAGCAATTATTGCGGTCCTGATGATTTCCATATGTGATACCGTGGCTACGAGCACCAGTTATTCTTGAAGGATAAAAAGGATTGCGACTTATACTACTTTACTGCAAAGTTTGCTTGACTATTAGCAACCAACACGATTCTTCATTGTAGAAATGTTGTCCTTACAGGCCAAGCTGTCCCAATAGGGAAACTAGAGAAAGAGAATACTAACAACGAAACCAAGCCAGCAATGTACAGCTAGTTCATGGGTCTTACCATCTAGGCTTCTTGGGATGGCCCAAAAGAAGCGGAATTTCGCCTTGTCTTTCTGCTGCTTTCAGTTCCTCCCAGGTCTTCATTTCTATTATTTTCACCATTCCGTACGGGGATTGTCCCAATACTGTTACTGGACCTGGCCTAGCAAGTACTCTTCTGAATTGAAGGCCCGATTTAGATGGGTTATAATTATTACAGTTCTCGGTATGTTTTCTATACCAAGTTTCAGAAACGTATGATTTCCCACAGCTACAGACATGCTTTGCATCTGTTATCTTACTGCTAATTCTTTCATATCTTTGACTTCTCAACTTTTCAAAATAATCGCGTGGAATACTGGATTTCACAATCCGAAGACATAGTTCCTTGCCGTTTGCTGGAATAAGAAGGGTCCTGAGAGTATTTCTTATTGCCTCTACTGCAGTGTACTCAGGATATGCGTATGCACACCCTTCCGGAAGCTGCTTGATAATTTCATTAATATCTGAGGTGTCTTCATAGTACCAGCACTCTATATGCCCTCTCGATGAAATCATAATATTGGGCGGGTCCCATCCCTTCATAGTTATTCTTAGTTTTCCCCCCTCAGCTGCCTTTCCCTCTCCCTCTTTTCCTCTTGTACCAGTAAAACCAAAGGATTCAACCAACTCACTTTGAAACAAAGCTTCCAAAGTGGTTTGAAAATCGAGGTTTGAGGAGAAATTAACGCTTCTCTTCTTTCTACCTTTCTTCTTTGTCATCTAGTCACCAACCGAAAAACACGGGGTATTCTCAGGGTGTACTTGCTATCAATAGGTAATGAATCATGACAAATAAAGACACTACATTTTATCCCCCTCTTGAGTATCTCAAATTCGCTAGGATAGAGAGTGACGAAATTTGGAAGGAAATATCATCTGTTATCCTTTGGGCTTATCTAATATCGTTGGATGAGTTGAAACATCTTTCAGATAAGCAGAAGACATCTCTGAGAATTGAACTCATGGAATTTAAGATATTAGAGAATGATCTCGACTGATTTGCATACGACCTTTGAGCATTGATTCCGTTTGCGAGCGGTGCATTGATGCTGGACTCGCGAATTCCAGAATGACGAGCAAGACAATGACTGTGAAAGCCCCACCAAGCTAGAAGGATGATTGTCTTTTCTCTCTATAGAACTCATCTACCTCTGCTCGTTTTGCGGACCTATCTGTTGCACCTCTCCTGACATAGGGTCCTTTATCTTTCAAGACGTATGGCTTGTTTTCCCCCTCGGGAACATCAACAACTGCAATAGTCTTCTCTTGCAGAGTCACAAAACGAAGCTCTACATCAATTGGTGGGTCACACCAATCGCTTATCCACTTCAGAATTCGATCAGCGTCGATGCTTTCTGTGAAACCTGACAGCCTACCCGTGTCATCAACTCCAATAAGGATCATTCCACCAATCGTGTTTGCAAAGGCAACAACTGTTTCAATGAATTCGCTTTGATTTCCCTTTTCGATTTGCTCCTTGAACTCTACTGTCTGGTTCTCTCCTCTACTAATGATGTCAAGTAGACGGATTTCATCATCCTTCATGATGACTCCCTTTTTCATGTACGGATATCGATAGTTGTAACCAGTTTTATCAACAGTTGAACCATCTTTGGCGGACAGTATATGAGCCTCAATAATGAGTGGTTCATCGCCCATTTCGAAGGACACCCTATTTCCAGCAAGATTCACGTTTTCAGAAACCTTGGTGATATGCCGCCCTCTCGAATAGAACTTTGCCCTCAAATCATCAGATTCGCTGGCTCCCAACTCGACTTCAAGTGTTGCTTTCGTGCCTTCGACCACAAGTCCCATTATCCTTGCTCTGTAGTCCGGAATGACAATCTCTATGCGACTACCAAGATTATACACGTCTTCTGATAAATTCAATTCAAGTTCTGCTCTCAGAGCTTCTATACCATTTGGGAAAAGGGGGTGTTTGAGAGAAATAAGGGGCT
>JABCTV010000220.1 GCA_018238205.1 Candidatus Thorarchaeota archaeon | reverse complement strand
CGTTTAAGGAGATTAGTCGCGTTTGGTAAAAAGCTATACAGACCAGTAGCCTATTTTCTAATCTCTTGGTCATTGCTTTTAATAGGAACAACTACTGTCCGGCTATTGGCTCTCCTACCCTATTGGAGTTTCTTTTCAGTTTCCCCATCTTCCCTGTTCATCGAGTTCTATGTCTTGGGTCCAATCATACCTCTACTATTACAAACACTCATGATTCAATTCCTGACTGGATACCTACCTGCATTTTCTCTTGAACATGAATGGATAGGAAGGCATCCTGGGAGGATCATATTGCAGGGTACTATCTTCTCATTCATCATCAGCGAATGGATGTTCATCTATGGTTGGCCCACAATTATCCCTCTATGTTTTTACTTCGCAGTCTATGTATTCAGTGACCTACTTACCCTACGCTTTGTACAACCCTTCTCAGGTCTTGAAGCGGAGAAGAAACCTTGGTATTCATCTGAACCGTGTCTACTATCTCTATCATCAATCGCCCATGTACTGGTTCTTCTAATCGCATTAGTTTCAGTAGCAGTGGTGGGTGTCTATCTCCTAATAGGAATCAATCCTCTGTTCTATTACAATAGTCGATTTCTATACCCTCTCCTAATATCAGTCATCCTAGGATGGGCGGGCTCACTGGTCATCATTCGTCGTTCTGGTCCCACTACCAACATACTCCGACCGATGCTAGCATTCACATTTATTCTAGGCATAGTACTTGTTCTGTCCTCGCCTTATCGGTACTCATCAATTGGAATGATATGTATGGTTGTTGTTCCAACCTATATCCTGACTTCAACATGGACCCGAGAATTGTATGAACGATTCAAGAGAATAGATAGACGTATGCCCAAGGCATACCTGAAGACTACAGTGAGAGTGGTTTCGATCGTGGGCCTTGGAATCCTCATCTCTGGTTCCCTCTCATCCATACCAAAGACCCTGTGGGCACTTATCGGTCTTAGAGAGCCACAGGAATTTCCTTTCTACTATCAACCAGAACCTCCACCTCTTTTCCAGATTGCAGGTGGTTCATATATCCTTCCTTGGCTTTTGCTTGTCATCCTAGTAGAATTGGCGAGTTTCCGAAAAAGCACAGGTTCATGGACATATTATCCATCATCCGCCACTCAGCAGAGTATTATTGCGGAAATACATAGAGGACATGAAACTTGGCAGACAGCATTGTATGCATCGTTTGCTACATTAGTCTTTGCGCTCCCTCTCACTATTGACGAAGACCTCATGGGAGCTCCATTCTTTGTGTTCATCACGCTCGTATTCTGCATTCAGTTGACACTACGTGCTACCCGACTAGATGATAGAAAAGTCACACCCTTGAGGAGAGAACTTCCTTTGGACAAAAGGAGCACCAGAAGTAGGATTCATCTCTTCACGTCAGGCATCTTGGTTCCTGCAGTCTTTCTCTTTGTGTATTGCTTACCTTCAGCGATTCCCTCATTCTATCATAATGGTCCTGATGGGTTCGCTGGGCTGGTCTTCTTCATGTGGATATTTACATCTCCAGTGACCCTGTTCACTATGGGCATCAGTGTCACGGGCTTTGCCATGTTGTCCGAGGATACAGGTGTTAATCCGGTAATCACCAAGGTCATTGCTGATGTCTGTACATTCTTGGCTGCTGGTGATTTGTTTCGTCCACCCGCATTATTCTATTCCCTTCCTCTCCCTGTTTCCTATCTTCCTGAAGTCCTCATCATCAGTCTGTTGTTCCACATTGCGATTCATCATCAGTCTATTCCCAAGATTCAATTGATCATCAACAACATTGAATCGCCTGAATGGCGGTTGAGCCCCTCAGTTAAGTATCACTTCGTTGCCACTCTTCTGATTCCATTATTGATAGGTGCATCATGGTATACTAGTGGGGCAGTATACGACATTAACAATAGTCCAAGTGACGTAAGAATTGCAGTCATAGATGATGGGATCGACATGCACTATCCTCCACTTGCTTCTCATGTGATAGTAGACAAGAGTTTCGTGACAGTAGAGAATGGGTATCAGGCCAATGTCTCTGAAACCACATCCTCTGATGGACACGGGACAATGGTGGCGACCACAGTTCTCAGTGTGTTTCCACGTGCGAGTATCATCAACGCTAAGGTGTTTGGCCCACATGAATGGGACTACGATATCACGACGACTGGAATAGTCGAGGCGATTAGATGGTGTGTCGAGGAACAGTATGCTGATGTCATAAACCTCAGTTTTGGGGCTAGATACTACAGTGAGATAGACGCCATAGTTCAATGGGCAACCGAGCAGGGAACACTTGTTGTGTGCGGAGCAGGAAATGAACAGACAGGTCTTGAGTCAACTGTAATTATGCCTGCAGCCAGTTTCTCTGCTCTTGCAGTGGCAGGGCTCAACCCAGAGGGTGAGCTCTACGAGTTCTCAAGCTGGGGGCCTATCAACGGGACGATGAAGCCCGAGATTGCAGCACCCGGGTACTTTCCCGACTCCAGCCTTATTCGAGGAACGAGCTTCGCATCACCACGAGTAGCAGGTGCAGCAGGAAGACTGATTGAGATTTGTCATCAACAGAATTGGACATGGAGCCCAGGTTTTCTTCAAGCTCTCCTGATGAAAGGAGCTGAGAGATGGTTTGTGAATGAATACAAACTTGGGTGTGGTGTACTGGATATCAGCAGATCAATCAATCTGATGCATCAGGCACCTCTAGTCAATGATACTCCGTTCGTTATGTACGCTATTCCGATCTTTTTTCCTCTTGAAATAGACCAGATATTCACAGGAACACCATACAGGTTTGACCTTAAGGTTGCAGTATCACATCTAGTTCAATGCACAGCCCGTATCCTAGGAGAAGGCAACGAGTCTGTGACACTATCATCCAATCTGATCATCAATGGTACCACTCGGCTCCCCGTTGAGATTCTCGTTCCAGACAGCTCCAATCAAACGACTTATGACATTGACCTCGTCTTAGAAACCCCACATGATGTGAGTGCCGAAATGCGTCTGAGATTCGATGTCTTACATCCTAGAGCGCGGGTGGCTATTGATATCTACCATACAAGAAACCTACTCAAGGACATCTACAGTAACTACCTTGCTTACTACAAGTGGTTGAACTCAGAGCTGATATCTACTACTGAACTCAGAGGTCCTAATGACTTTAATACGGACTATCTCAGACAGTTTGACGCAATCATCATACCAAGTACTAATCCAGACAGTACTGAGTTCACAGATGAACAAAGAGAATCTCTGAAGACTTACTTCCTGAGCGGTGGGGGTTTCTATATCGAACCATACTATACGGGAATGAACATGACCTCCTTGAACATGGCATTTAACTGGACTGGTTCGACCTTTGATGCCAACAACACCCGTGTGTATGCCAACGTGTCCAGTACACATCCAGTTGTTTATGGCCTAGACCCGAATGTATATGGTCGCGTCCTGCATTCCAATGGTAGTTACACTAGTTTGCTCTACTTAGGAGATACTTCGAGAACAATACTCAGTTGCTGGAACAGTTCTGGTCGGATAGTTGTGTCTGGTATTCCAGGAATATTTGAAAATAAACGGACGTTGTGGTCAAGGATAACTTGGTGGTTATGTAGATTGTAGTAGAAAAAAATGAGTACAGAGTCGTGGTTAATCTCCTCTTTACAGAATATCTTATTCTCTTATGGTTTTACATTGCTTCATGAAGTAGGGAAGACTGACTTTGTCAGAGTCAATCTCAGCCAAGACATCGCCTAGAATCTCACCAAGGGTTGAATCCCGGAATCCCTTGCCTAGCACATTCACTGTCAGCACGAGTCCAATGTCTAGTACCTTCTGAAAGTGCTCCACAAACTCATTCAAATCATGTTGCTTGAAGCTCGGAGGTTTAAACATTCCTTTGCCACGCATTGTTTCTCGTCCAAGATCGGTTGCAGAGATCACTCCATGAATAGAATGTGATAGTCCCTGATATAGGGAGTACACCTCGCTTTTCGGGATTGGACTGAGGTATCCGCCGAAGCGGAGCTCCCTGATGATTTTCTTTACGCTAGGAAGAAGCTTGTATAGCTGAGTATTTTCCTGTAGGGGCGTAATGAGATCAAAAAGCCCCCCAGAAACCTCCTCAAGCTTACTTGGAGCTATGACGCCAGATTCAAAGGCAACCTCAAACACCTCACGCAATGTGATTTTGAACTTGACACCATCCTCTTCTATCTCAACCCTTTTATCAAGGATCTTCGCATCCTTTCTGTAGTCTTCATCAGCGAGCAGAATCGTGAAGGCCCCTTGTAGGATGAGCTCAACAGCAAGGCGAAGAATGGCTTCAGCAAGCCCATAGCGAAAAGACAGAGCCAGTAGCCTTGAGAGATGCATATCTTGCGTCGCCTCCCACATTAGTGAAAGGTAACCGGTATAGCGCCTGTACCTGATGCGGAAGTCAGATTGTTCAACCACCAAGCATGTTTGCACCTTGAGCAGAAGAGTCAACGGCTCAAGTGCCGCTTCCAAATCAATCTCAGCTGCCTCGAAGGACTCCTCGATAGCATGTGTCATATGTACTAATTCCTGCTCAATGGCTTCGCGCACAGAAATGCCCCTAGAGTCATCCCCGGCCATTCCTTTCATGCGACCTCCTTACTCGTTGATCTGATTCCTGTATCATGGGCAGCAGAACATCGCTTCCCAAGATAACACTGCCAATCACATATAATGATGTTGCGTTTCAGTCGCGGGTCATTC
>JABCTV010000219.1 GCA_018238205.1 Candidatus Thorarchaeota archaeon | reverse complement strand
ATGTTATTCCAAACTTCATGTGGAAAGCAATGCATAAGCAACCACTCACGATAACTGGAACTGGAGATGAAACTAGGGACTTTGCTTATGTAGATGATATTGTCGATGGAGTCCTCAGACTGGGAGTGATAGATGCTGCTGCAGGCGAGGCAATGAATCTTGCATCTGGAAAGGAAACCTCTGTGAAGGAACTTGCAGTTCTCATCAATGAGATAACTGGAAATCCTACGGAAACGGTCTTCGTACCCAAGCGTGACTGGGATAAATCTAACCGAAGATTGGCCTCTATTGAGAAAGCACAGAAGATTATTGGCTATAACTCAAAGATGGACTTCAGAAAAGGATTGGAGAATGTTCACAGTTGGATACTGGCCAATAAAGAAAATATCATCAAATCAGTTGGACCAACAGCAGAATTATGGTAGTCTAATCATCTGTTCAAGTGATTGATTGGAACGTATCTCAGCAGGCACGGGTCCTTGGGAAACAATGTACACCTACTCTAGTCACCAGCACTTCCGGTTTCATTGGTGAATATGTCTGGACACATCGTATCTTGCTGCCTAGTTTTGAGAATAGTCCGATATATCACACATTAGAAATGAAATCTGCGTCCTCAATTGATTGGTTTATTAACATTATTTTTTTCGAATAGATATAACAAACAGGAAAAAAACATAAGGTTTCAGTATTCTGATGTTGTATTTCGTGAGGCATGTTTCGTATGAAGACTGTGATTATTCCCACATTGAATGAAGAAGAAAATATTGGCAACCTAATACGATTAATCATTCAGAATCTCGATTCTGATGATGTTCAGGTTATTGTAGTCGATGACAACAGCAAGGATAGGACACATACAATTGTACGCGGCCTTCAATCAGAATACAAAGGAGTTTCATTACTCATAAGAACTAAGGAACGAGGTCTCAGTAGTGCAGTCCGTCACGCTGCAAAACATGTAACTGAGGGTTCTGTTGTTGTGATGGATGCTGACCTATCTCATCATCCACAGTATCTTCCAAGGATTTTTGAGAAACTCGATGAAGGTTATGATGTGGTTGTTGGTTCTCGATATACTGCCGAAGGCGGTACTGCAGGATGGCCTGGCAGTAGAATTGCCATGAGTAAAATTGCAACCATGATTGGAAGAATATTACTAAGAATTAAGATTCGAGATCCCATGAGTGGCTTTGTTGGCGTGAAGTCAAAAGATATTCTGGTTCACGGTTCTGTTGATGCAAATTACAAGTTCCTTATTGAAACTCTTGCAAGGAATAGGAATCTTAGAGCTAGTGAAGTTCCCATCGTATTTAGAGATCGGGAATATGGGGAAAGTAAGCTAGGCCCTAAAACTATTCTATTATATCTAGCACTTGTCTTAAAATTAGTAACCAGCCATTGAAACTACTTTAGATTTTTCACGTTCTGCTATTCCGTGAAATCCCTTCTGAAGAGTATTCTCTTGTTACTCGTAAGAAATTATTATCAACTGGAACCTGTCCATAGTTTTACGTACTGGTTCGCCATTCGGTTCCAATCGTTCTTTTCTGCAAATTTAACTGCGCGTTCTGAGAGATGCTGGTATAGGGCGCGAGATTTCATTAATCGCCCAATCTCCCTGGCTACTCCTGTGGTGGTACTTTGAATCGATATAGGCCCTCCTGCAGTAAGCGCTGACTTGTAGTACTGGTGCTTCAAGCTTGTCCCAGAATAAGCAATTACAGGAAGACCATACGACATTGCCTCTAGGATTGATAAGAAACCTCCAGCTAGAGCAATATCAGCGTTCAAATAATATTGTGTTGGATCACGAACACTCCCTAGAAATCTTGCAGTAATCCCCTTGTCTTGACAATACTCCTCTAATTTCTCTTTTAGACTGCCATCTCCACAAACAGTAAAATCCAGTTCAAGAGCATATTCTTCTGTTAGAGTAGCTAATGCTTCGATGTAACCAAGTATCGGCGTATCCTGCTCTAATCGACCAACATAGACTACATGATGCCTTCCGCTTGCTTTACTTTTCGTTTGTGAAACGGCTCCTATAGGGGTTGCATTACAGTTGGTTCTGTATACTTCCTCAATGAAGGATCCTATACATAGTGACCCTCGAATTAATTGTTCGGCTCCCTTTCTGATGTACTTGAAATGTGTTGGAACAGGATCACGTTCATATCCGTGAAATGTTGCAAAAATTGGGCGAAATGGTAAGACCATACGGAAAGGTGTAGCCCATAATAATATCGGGATAAAATCGTGACAATGTACGATTTGAAACTCACTCATTTCTTTCTTTTTTGAAATAAACCATTTCAGTAGCATCAATGGGTTTCTCTCGATACTCTTTGGAAACCTTATGATCTCTGTTGCTCCTATCCTCTCCCTCTCTGGTACGCTGAGATCAGACCTAGCTGTGAGAACAGTAACTTCGTAGTTCCTATCTGCCAATGTTTCTGATATTTGCTCAATATGTTTCTCAACACCACCAATATCTGGCTTGTACCTCTGAGCCATCATCAAAACACGCGGCATTTTCTCACTACTCTGTATGTACTGTAATTCAATCGCTGCCATTAATCCTTACTAACAGCAATCGTTCATCGCAAGGACTCTATTTTAGGTTAACTATGTTTTTACAGTCTCTTTGATTTTATTCGACACATTCATAAACTCGCCAGCATCAAAACGAAATAAATACTCCAATCAGAGTACTATGTTAGTGGGGCATCAAAGTGAGAAGCATTGCAGTCATCATCTCAATGGGTCTTCTGAATGTCCTATTGTTTGTCTTTGCTACCAATATCAATTACTTCTTCATTCTTCTTGGTATCCAGTTAGCCCTTACTGCTCTTCTTGTGAAGAATGAGAAATTATCCCGAAAGGAATACTATGTTGCATTCCTGTTTGGGCTTATAGCACGGTTGCTCTTCATAACAAAAGATCCATTATTGTCCTTTGATGTTAATGTATATTCACAATTCGCGATGCGTATGATGAATGGTGAGGTCCCCTATCAGGATTTTTATTTTCCGTACCCTCTCGTAATGGCCCTGATTTTTGCTGCTATTTACTTGGTATTTTCAAGTCCGTTAGCCTTTAAGATTGTATTTTCTTTGGTTGACATTTTGAATGCGCTCATCATTCTTCGAGTCGTTTCAGATAAATCAGAGAAGGATTACAGTTTCATTGCATCAGCTGCATATCTGCTTGTTCCAATAACCATTATCGAAGCTGCGTGGAATGGTCATTTTGAATCAGTCATGATTCTATTCATGCTTCTCAGCGTATACTATTTCTTGCGGGGGAAAAATTGGAAAGCTCTCCTTTTTGCAGGGGTAGGCTCTCTAATCAAGTATGTTCCAATAGGTATCTCTATTGGTATACTCCGTGGAGTAAAAGACACCAATCGTCGATTACTTGTTATCCTGTTTGCAGGAGCAGTACTCGCAATCGGATACTTTTCAATGATTTTTATTGGATCCAGTGTATCATCTTTGGTACGCGTGGCGTCAGAACCAAGTCTGCCATTCTATGATTATTCCTTTCCCGCATTCTTCCAAGTAGTCACAGGAATTTCTGGAATCGTTGGACAAATTGCATTGATATTGATTGGGGGTATTTTAGGCATTGGAATTCTTGTTGAAAAAAGGGTTCATAGCAATATCATTTCAATAATTGTGAAGTATTCACTTTTCATTATTCTAGTCATAGTTGGACTAGGTATGACCCTATATCCGTTATCCTCTTTGTATTCTCAGAGTTACTGGCGGCGTCTTCCAGAGATATGTTTTGCTCAGGGTGTATCAATTCTACTAGTATGTTCGGTATTTGTCGCAAAATGGGAGTCCCTTTCTTTCACAGAAGATATTCATCTGATTCTGTTTGTACTACTGCTTCTTATGTTCATTCAGCCCGTGTTTTACGCCTGGTATGTGCTTTTTCTCTTTCCTGTAGTGCTGCTATTCCAAACCGACGAAGCACGAATTCTCTTGGTCGTTTGTCTTCTCTTGTATCCTACTGCTTCAGTAAGTATCTTTTTCCCTGCAGGTTCTGAAAATGTGTGGTTTTTTGGATCTGATATATCCGAAGATAAATTGAATAACGCTACTATTCAGTATAGCACAGAAGATTATCACAATACTACAATATCAGTTGCAAATGGAATATTGTCCTATCAAACAAACTCAAGTACAATACACGGATATACAACTCGGATTCAATGGAATGTTACGAATCTTCGCGTAGATCCAGATATGATACTCCGGACGAGAATGATTTCATCTGCAGACCCCACCTATTCCAAACCCTTCAGGTTTTTTGTAGTGGGAGGATTCTACAATTCTACCAGCGGAGAGTTTAATGAACACCAACTGAGCTCAAACATTACTTTCGTCAGTAATATGACATGGATCACTTACTATCATCACCTTAGTTTACATTATTCTATGACTTTTGATTACATATCTCTAGTTGTGCAAACTATTGAGAATATTACCGGGACATTCAGCCTTCACATTGATAGTTTTATGATTGAAAATGATATGAATACACCATCACCTGCATGGTTTGTTTCAATACCGCTAAGTTTGATAGGTATGGTTGCTCCAGTTCTGATTATGTTCCCTCGTGCTCTTTCAGAATTCTACTATGTATTACAGCGGTTGCGATGTAGAATTGTAGCACGAACAAAAGGTGCAAAGTTGCAGCTATGTCTGAGTTCATTTCCAGAGCGAGAAAAAATAGTAGATAATCCC
>JABCTV010000218.1 GCA_018238205.1 Candidatus Thorarchaeota archaeon | reverse complement strand
GTCTAGGCTCTTTCCACATAATCTCAAGAAGTTTAGTGACATGGTCCTTTCCCAGTCGTGTTTCAAGCCACTTTCCCAGAGTGCCGTATTTTCCTTTTAGTTTAGGAGCAACTTTGGTTCCGACTGCACTGATGGCACTTCCTATACTCGCAAGAGAGCCAATGAATGGAATTGCCATGGCAATCTCCTTAGCCCATTCACGCCCTACTTCTTTAACTGGTTCAACACCCTCAACAAAGCGTTGACGAATCTGCCACAGCACATCGAATATTTGAAGTCGTACCCCTAGAAGTGATGCACCTTTGGCAAGCACATTAAGTCGACCATAGAAATCCTGATACTGCTGACAGTCCAATCGAATTGTTGTATCAAGAGTTGATGTCCAGTGGTCCAGCAGAGAACTTTTCCCTATTCCCCCGATTCCTCGGAGATGAAGGACTACTGCTTTGTCTTTGCATCGTTTGAGAGCATCTGACATCCAGTCGATGTATTCCTCTCTATCAACAAATACCTTATCCGAAGGCTTGAAGTGCTCGTACAATCTGAATTCCCCAATTCACGCCGCAAAGATAATTGTAGAAGTTTCTCATAAGCTAATCGGTTGTTTAGAATCAAACTGATTTTGGAAATTAAGAGAGAGAGAAATAGGCAGCTACCAATTTTCTTCTTTGACCCTACCGCATATTATTCTGATCCGGACATTTATATCAGCCGATATATTAAAAGTACTACTACATATCCACTGCGGATTGGTCTGGCGAAATCTCTTGGATGGGATTCTGGGACTGTGGATGGTTGGATTGTAGAGGCTTGTATGACTCTGAATTCTAGCCGTAGAATTGAACTCTACGAACTAATCCAAGAGGTAATTGTTGATCATGCCGCCTACATCTGTGTTTCTCAAGCCACAGATTTTCATGTTGAGCATGAAGATGTGAGAGGTTGTGTTTTCAATCCAATGCGAGATCCTTATTTCTATCACTATTGGAAGGAAGAGATTCCAACAACCACTACAACAACAACTGATACTACAACTACAACTACAACTACAATCACTGGAACCACATCTTCAACGACAGGACCAAGCGGTTGGGTCATACCTGAAGTGGTACTTTTCATAGGTTTTGGAGTAACAACAATGATTATCGGGGTATTCATCGGTGTGCTAGTGTCGAGAAGAAGAGAATGAAGCGAATATGAAGAAGCATTTCTAAAAACTATATGTGTTTGTTGGAATTAAACAAAGAAGTGGAAGAAGTAATCATCCCTTCATCTTAAATAGTAGAATATATGTGTTTTATTCTATTATGAACAAAGAAATCTCAGTCAAGAAATGGTATTATGTTGTAATCATCCTTGTGGCAGGATTGCTATCTCTGCTCATGATGTTTATTGATACGCAACCGAGTATAGGTCAAATAGTTCTCTATATGACATGCTCGTTCATTTTCTTATTAGCGATATTCTTGGTTCTTGTACCAAAGGTAAATACAGATTTTCTCCATTACTTGAGGGAAAAGTCAAAGATAGCAAATCTATTGATTGGTATTGTCGTATTGCTTCCTCTACTGAATTGGATCTTTTCTACTGATATTTATGGTGCCATAGCATCGTTCTCACTCTGGTTTCTTATTCCCACGGTACTCATGGGCATACCGCACGTTATTCAGAATGAGAAGGTGAAGAGATTTGATTTTGTATTTCACGTAGTTGCAGTTCTGATATATTTTGCAGGTTTTGATTTACGGTATTTTGCTGCAATCAATGGGTTCGATGGAGGGGATTATGAATTCTTTGCGCTTTGGATTTCGACTCTTATTCTATTATTCATGGCTGTTCAAAATGATAATTTCATAGACAAGTTCAACTGGCAGGTAACACGAAACAAATTGAGGATATCCTCTAATTTGTTGACTATCCTGTCTGTCATCCTTCTCCCGATAGGTTTTCTTACAGGTTTCTTTGTTTGGAATCCAATACTTGATATCGAGTTCATTCTCGTTGGTTTCATTGGCATATGGTTAACTATTGC
This sequence comes from Candidatus Thorarchaeota archaeon, assembly GCA_018238205.1. GTDB lineage: Archaea > Asgardarchaeota > Thorarchaeia > Thorarchaeales > Thorarchaeaceae > SMTZ1-45. Next base: position 2,752 of record JABCTV010000218.1, on the reverse strand, counting down.
TTTGCCTGAAGAAGTCGTCTTTCGTGCTGTAGTACAGCATAAATTGACTGAATGCACACCTTTCAAAGAAAAACAGCATTTGAAATTTATTGTACTTATTGTAGTTTCCATTATTTTTGGATTAACACACTGGAACAATACAACTGGACAGTTTATCTGGGTCTACATCTTTTTGGCAACAATTGCAGGCATTATCTATGGAATTTGTTGGTGGAGGGGAGGATTATTCTCAGCAATGCTTGTTCATACCCTTATCGATTGGGTTTGGAGTATACTCTTCAAATTACCATGACAATAGAGAATCAGATTCATCACAATGGAATAACAAATCTCCGGAATTCGTGTGGGTCTATGTGACTTTGGCTACAGTTCTGCTAGACCTCGTTGACAATTTGCCACAGGTCGCCAACAAGAAGGCATTCATTTTCTCAATTAGTGCAATGATGGGTAAAGACAAAGTCGATAAAGATCATTTGACCCTTAGAGAAAAGCTGCAATCAAAAGGTTACATCATCATCGATGAATTTGCGTGTCATGGTTTCAATAACAATAGTTTCTTGAGTAAATAGATCTGATAGAAGATATTCAAAACTCGGCAATTTTATTAGAGACGGTATTAAATCTCGTTGAACTCATAATCATGTTGTGAGCGGAGGAAAATAACAAATGTCAAACAGACCACTTGGAGTAACTGTTCTATCACTTCTGCAGCTACTTGGAGCTTTAGCTCTTTTTAGTATAGGTGCTCTTGCAATGATTGTTGTCTTACTAGCACCAACATTATACCTACTGCTATTAGCAGCGATTCCATTGACCTTAGGAATCATTGGGTTTATTCTATTCTATGGACTTTGGAAATTGAAGAGCTGGGCTTGGATATGGACCATAGTCGTTAACCTTCTGACTATTATAACTTCACTAACTGACATATCGGCTAACATAATATCGATAGCCATCAGCTTAATCATTGTCATCTATCTGTTCTCACCTGGCATTAAATCCCATTTTAGGTGAACATTGTAGCCTTCATGAAGATTTAGGAGTTCTGAACACATTGGTTGTTCGGAACTACCTACTCTTTATTATAGAACCGAAATCCGTAAGACAAAAGGAATTTACTGCTAAGTCAATTTGGCATGGGCTTCATCTAGTTTGATACGTTATTAACATTCGTACAAAATCCATTGCATACTTCATTTCATTTTGTAGTTCAACTGAAGATTACAAATGGTCAAAAGTTACTACCACATTTCCCTTTTTGCCACCTTGTTCTACAAACTTGTGAGCTTCAGCCATCTCCTCCAATGGATATGTTCTATCTATGACTGTCCTTATGGTTCCATCCTCAATAAGCTCTCTCAGATGGATTAAATATTCAGTCTTATAATCTGCAGGTCCAGCTATTGCGGTCTTGTTATTCTTCCTAGCAGTTGATCTAGCACTTCGTGATACCGTTCCGTTACCCTGAAGATAGATACCCTTCTCATTTAGCGATGTCATGCAATCCGAAAACTTAGTCACACCTACAACGTCGAAAATGACATCATAGTCTTCCTCTCGTTCAGTGAAATTTTCTTGCTTGTAATCAATGACATGATCTGCACCAATGGAGCGTAGCATGTCAAATTTCCCTGCGCTATCCACTGCTGTCACTTCAGCCCCCATTGATTTAGCAAGTTGAATAGCAATTGTGCCAATGGAACCGCCAGCGCCGTTAACCAAAACCTTGTGTCCTGTCTTGATTTTTGCCTCTCTCATAAAATGCAGTGCCTCTATCCCCCCGACAGGAATTGTAGAGGCTTCCGCATAAGACATATTTTTCGGTTTTAGTGCCACCAGTCCTTCTTCAGACATACATTTGTACTCGGCGTAAGTTCCAAAGCCAAGTCCAGAAACTGCAAATACTTGATCTCCTTTGCTAAACATCGTTACATCTTTACCGATTGCTTCGACCTCACCAGCTAACTGTTGTCCGAGTATTTTTTTTCTTGGTCCTCTGATACCGAATACTATTCTCATGAGGAGCCTTAGTCCGCGACCCATTTGGGGGAAGTTGAAACTTCGCATTTCACAGTCCCCAGCTATTACTGTAGTAGCATGGATTTTGATGAAAATCTCATTGTCCTTGGGAACGGGCGTTTCTACGTCGCGAAGCTTAAGAACATCTGGGGGTCCGTATTTGGTAAATACAATCGCTTTCATAGGTGTTCCTCCTAATTTGTTAGGTTTCATTTTCCACAGTTATGACTACATGACCAACTTTCTGTCCTGTTTCGACATACCGGTGTGCTTCCGCAGTCTCTTCTAACGGATAGCGTTTATCTATAACTGATTTGATTTTCTCGTTTTCGATAAGCTCTTTGAGAAAGTAGAGATCTTCGGGCTTTGGGTATACTCTCCCGAATAGCACTTTCTTGCTGCTTCTCCTAGAAGTCCATCGACCTCGAATACTTCGGGATATTTTAGGGATACCTGTAATGTAGACTCCATTTTCGTTTAGCGATTTTATACTGCCTGAATACGAAGCTTTCCCAACAATGTCAAAGATGACATCATATTTTTCACCTCTTTTAGTGAAATCTTCTTTTGTATAATCTAGAACGTAATCTGCTCCGATAGAACGTAACATATTCAATTTCCCAGTGCTATCAACCGCAGTCACTTCCGCTCCCATTGATTTGGCAAGCTGAACAGCAAAGCTTCCTATAGTTCCACCCGCACCATTTAACAGAATCTTCTGTCCACTCTGAAG
>JABCTV010000217.1 GCA_018238205.1 Candidatus Thorarchaeota archaeon | reverse complement strand
GTATTCCAATTCACTGGAGACTGGAAAATGATGTTGATTGCTGGAGCTCTTGGAGCCCTCTTTGTCAGGAGAATCAAGATTGCGTTCTTTGTAGGATTTCTAGGTGTAGGACTTGCTTGGAGTCTTCTCTTTGTCTACCTATTCATAACAGCTCAAGCCATGACTGTTGCCAACTTTTTCATCTCCCTACTGGGTATTGATGGACTTGGTGCATTGGTCATTGCGATCAGTATTCTGATTGGAGCTCTGTTAGGTGGATTTGGTGGAATGCTCGGAAGAGCACTCGTTGAGTTTGTTGACGAGTTCCTTCCATCGGAATCTGGAGAAGAACAACCACCTGCTCCAGATCCTGAACCTATTGAAGAAGAAACTCCTTCTGAATCATAGACATTGATATGCTGTGGTACCTAGTGCCACAGCTCTCTAATTTTTTCTATGTAATTTGAATATATGAGCTAGAAGAAATGCTAGGCTGATTAAACCAAGAAGAGTCAATGCAAAGGAAAAGTCATTATGTGTTGTGTGATAGATGATTCCATCAACCTGTTTAATGAAGATTGAATCATTGAAGTAGATTACATACCACATCCCATCACTGGGTGTTTCAACATTCCATGCAAGTTCATAGACAGTCTGCATCTCAAACAATGGTGCTGCTGAAAGATCGCTAATCCAGTGATCGTAGTTTGCTGCATCAAGAATCAGAAAATCAATACCAGTGAGTAGCCAATTATCATATTTTGTCTGATCGCCAACAAAGATGTCCCCATTATTTGTCAAGATAAATTCTCCAGAGAGAGTATCTCCAGCAGCACATTGTAATGGAAATGCTTTCCAAGATAATGCTTCAAGTATAATTTCGTGTGAGCTATTTGATTTGAATTCCCCTTGTAAATAATCATCATGTCCACTTACACTGGCTGTTAGTTGCATGGGGATTAGTATGACCATCAAACACAATAGATGAGGTATCTTCTTTCTCATCAGTCTACTCATTCCATTAGCTAGCTACACGATGTTATTCAACCTTATGTTTCTCTTGGTTTATTGTTAAACTAAATGAAGTAATTTCCAATCAGTTGATGATCCTTTCTGAGAAGTAGAATCGCTTTGAGACCAGACGAAAACATTTAACTATGGTTAACATTCGTAATTCATTTATCCGAGGGAAGGTCTTTTATCATTCCTACTACGGGGTTTAATTAGAAGTTCAAGTACTTAGGTGAATTGAATGCATAGAGAAATCACTAAGGGTGTCTACTACGTTGGTGTTGACGACCACCACACTGAGCTATTCGAAAATCTTTGGTCATTGCCTTTTGGAGTGTCATATAACAGCTATCTGATTGTGGATGAGAAGATTGCTGTTGTGGAAGGTGTGAAGGGTCCTTGGACTGAAGAATGGTTGAACAATATCCGTGAGATTGTCGACCCTTCCAAAATTGATTACATAATTGTTAATCACATGGAACCTGACCATACAAGTTCACTTCCTGAATTTGCTAAGATTGCACCTAATGCTACCATGGTGTATACGCCTAAGGCCTCACCTATGCAAAAATCATTCTATGATGTACCTTTGAAAGAAATGATTGTTGAAGATCTTGAAGAACTCAAACTTGGTTCCAAGACTCTCAAATTCGTTCACGCTCCTTTTCTACATTGGCCCGAGACCATGATGACCTATATTGTAGAGGATGAAATCCTCTTGTCATGCGACGCCTTCGGTTCATTTGGAGCTCTGAATGGTAAACACTTCGATGACGAATTTGATTTGCGTCTAGTCGAGAAAGAAAGCAGGCGCTATGTTTCTGCAATCATAACCTCGTACTTCAAATTCGTACAACGTGCACTCGCTAAAGTGACTGAACTCGGAATAGGAATCAAGGTCATTGCTCCAAGTCATGGTCCAATCTATCGCAATAATCCCATGTGGATTGTGGGCAAGTATAATGAATGGACTAGCCCTGAGCTTGAGAAATACTGTACCATTGTTTATGGTACGATGTACGGTTACTCTCACCGCCTTGCAATCAAACTGAAGAAAGAACTTCTAGAACTGGGTGTTGAAGTGAAATTACATAATGTGTCCTATAGCGATATGAGTGCTATTATCACGGACTCAGTACGTGCAAGCGTCCTTGTTGTCGGAACTCCTACATATGATGCATATCCATATCCTAAGGTTTGGTCATTTGTCAATGAAGTTCAAGGCAAGCGCTTCCCAGTCGATACAGTTGCTCTCTTTGGAACATTCGGTTGGGGTGGTGGTGGAGTCAAGAAGCTTCAGAAGATGTTCACTGATATGAAGAAGGAAATTCTCGAACCAATCATTCGTGTCAAGGCTCGTGCTAGTGAAGAAGAAAGCCAGCAGATCAAAGAGCTTGCAAAAACCATTGCAGGTCGAATCAAATAGTGTCGATTAACTATCTAGTCGACCGCTCTTCTTCAGATTCTTCCATAAAAGAATGGCAATGAATGTTCCAACACACACTGTAATGTATCCTATTATCATCGGCAATCCTCCTAATGCTGCTGTGGATGATGCCACTCTGTTAATCAGGAAGGCTCCTGAAATATAACTCACAGGAATTGCTAAGAATACGTACGGTACAATATTTCGAGCTTTCATAGCAACTAGAATGAGCATCATTCCTGTCAGATAATTGGAAATTCCAAAAGTACCGAGTAGTAGCAATTGATCATCTCGTGCAACAGCCAAATCAAGGCCCATGATATTTTCAGCTGCATACTCCAATAAGACCGTGTGAAAGAATCCTCGTACAAGATCCAAACAACCTAGCATGGCCATGATGACCCACGCAAATTTCGGGCAATCTAATTCAATGGTTGTGCTCATATCTTTTCACTATCTATACCGATTCCTTGGTAACTTTTATACGTTCTATTCAAGTTAGTCTAGCCTAAGCGCACGCTTATTAACTGGAATACCTTGACCTTAACATTCTCGCATTAGAGAAGATTACGGGTGGAGAATGTACTCCATTGAGAGAGTTGATTTAAAATGAAACTAAAGGGAACTGAAACCGAGAAAAATCTCCTGACTTCATTTGCTGGAGAATCTCAAGCAAGAAATCGATATTTACGCTACGCAAAAGCCGCAAAGAAAGAAGGCTATCAATACATTGCAGCAGTGTTTGAGGAAACCGCTGCAGAAGAGGTAGAGCATGCATCACGATTTTTCAAATTTATGGATGAAGGTGAATGCACTCCTGAGATACAGGTCGAATGGACTTTTCCAACTGGCCATATTGGTAGCACAGAAGAGAACTTGCGCTCTGCCGCAGCTGGTGAGAAGTTCGAGTTTTCCGATATGTATCCCAAATATGCTGACATCGCGGAGAAGGAAGGATTCAGCAATATTGCCCATGTGTGGAGAATGATTGCAAAAGCTGAAACATGGCACCATGACAGATACCTTGCTCTCGCAGAGCAGGTTGCTGATGGGTCTATCCACAAGAAGAAAGAGAAGGTCCAGTGGCGTTGTGCCAACTGTGGATACATCCACGATGGTGAACATCCTCCTGAGAAATGCCCTGCATGTGATCATCCAAAGGGATACTTCTTTCCGCATGTGTTTATGTAATTGAAATATTGATGGGGTCTTTTGATCCCTCTACTATCTTTTTTAGTGGAATGTATGTAACACCAATTCCACGATTCATGTTATGGTTTCTCGAATGGGATGCACAGTGCTGTCGGTGCACCTACTATCCGTTTTACTTTTTGCACGTTCAAGAGGATTCCCCATATCACAAGGACCAAAATGGTTGTTAGAGAAGGCATCATATTCAAGAATGCTGGGGCAATGCCAAGAGGCTGAAATGTGAATTGAAGAACCTCAAAAGCTGCGAAAATGTAGGCTCCGAATAAAATACCAACCGGATGCCATAATCCAACTACAACTATTGCAATAACAATCCAACCTTTCGCATTTGTCATACCCTCGACCCATAGGGGAATCCATCCTAGTGTTAGATAGGCTCCACCTAAACCGCACATCATACCTCCGAATATCACACAGAGGTATCTGACTCGATTGACATCGATGCCTTGTGTATAGGCTGCAATTGGATTCTCGCCAACAGTACGTACAATAATCCCATAGCGGGTTCTAAACAAAAAGAACCAGAGGACTGGGATCATAATGAATGACAGATATACAAGGATATTCTTGTTGAAAAAGACTGCTCCAAGGAAAGGAATGGCACTAAGGCCTGGAATTACAATGGGTTGAAGTGGAACCAGGGGCAGTCCTGCGAAACCGAGACCAAGCAAACCACTCAATCCAGTTCCAAAGATTGTTAATGAGATCCCAGAAACTACTTGGTTGCGACCGAATGTGATAGTGACGATACCATGAATAAAAGCTAATCCTCCACCAATCAACATTCCGGCAATCAGTCCAAGCCAGATATTGCCAGTGGTATAAGCTACAGCAAAAGAACCAGCGGCTCCGGAAATCATCATACCCTCAATCCCAAGGTTGAGAATTCCAGATCGCTCCGTTATGATTTCACCCAAAGTGGGAAGCAGGAAGAAAGTGGCTGCAACAACAATTGAAGAAGCGATCATTTCTAAACTCAAGACACAGTCCTCCATTCAATTTTATTTCGTATAAAGAACTCAGCAATGAGCACAAAGAACAGAATAGAACCATTGAATAGATCAACCACTGAAACTGGAAGTCCACTTACTTGTATACGAATACCCCCTGCTAGCAACCCCGCAAAGAAGAGCGAGCTAATAATTATCCCTATAGGATTAAGTCCTCCAAGCCAAGCTACAGCTATCCCTGT
>JABCTV010000216.1 GCA_018238205.1 Candidatus Thorarchaeota archaeon | reverse complement strand
TTCTTGGTCAAATAGATGGTGCCTATTAAATATAATCGACGAATCGTCGAATTAACCTATCATAATGACTAGAACTAATAGCCAAGTGTTTAAATAAAACTTCTGTGCCTCAGGTCCTAGGTGAAGAATATGGTATTCGATATCGTAGAATTCCTAATGGGTCCGGCTGACATCCTGACCCAAGGTATGGTGGGAATCGAGCACATTGAGGATAGGTTGCATGATTGTTCGCCTTTCGCCCCTCTAAACGGTCGCACTACTGTGGAGGATACCTCTATTGGATGAGGGAAGAGAAGCAGCTTATTTCCGTAGGGAAACCGAAGAAGCAAAGATATCACAACGCCGTATGACTCCCAGAGAAAGAGATGCATTCATTGACGAGTACAATGCAGGGCTCCTGACTCCCGAGGAACGGGACAGATTCGTGCAGGAGTACAATGCTGAACACTTCTTCCGTTGTACAGACTCCGAAACGAATCAAGAATTGGCGACTCCACAGAACGGTAGCTATCCTCTTAGCAACGAATCACCCGGGACCAGAGAGAGTCCGGAAATACAGCGAAGCAAATTAGAACAGAGCCCAGAGTTCCAAAGGCTGAAATCAGTTCGATTCGGAGAGATTCATTCAAAGAAGGAACTAGATGAGGCAGTAAAACGTTACTCGGAGCTGCGATTCGCGAAGGGTTTCCAGAAAAACTATCACAAGGCTGAGATCTACTGCGAATTCATGGAAGCTCTGGACAGTGGGAAGATGGAGCGTATCATTGGGCACTACAAGGGGTTCGCAGAGAAATACAATGATATCTCCTACCATAGAGTTCGCTCATGGGGCGAAGGGAAGACGAAGCCAAGACTTGTCATGACCTTGGAAAAGCGCGAAATAAGGCGCCTATACGAAATTGCCAATGGGGGACCGCAAATATCAATCGAGTCCATGGGAGATGTTGATGACCTCATACGGAAACATCAGCAAGTGCAGGATATGTCGGAGTTCAGTGGTTGGTACAGGCAGTGTCAGACGTACTTTGCAGTTAAGGATGATTGGTCCATGACTCAGCAACAGCTGTCTGAGATTCATGGAGTATCCAATAGTACAATAGGGTATTGGCGTGCTGGAAGGGAACCAAAGCTAGTTGCGATCTTGCGCATACTCGAAGAAGAGGGCATTGTAGGTGAGTGGGCTGAATCTCATCGAAAAGATGACATTAAATCAAGAAGCAGTGGCGGTGCTCTCAAGCAGACAGAATGGCCTCTTGAGAGAAAAAGGGAAGGAATTCCGTTTGGAGATGAGCACGAAACAATAGCGTGCAAAATAGAATCATCGGTAGCATTTAGTCTACTGAAAGAACTTGTTTCTAGACTATGGAGAAGAGAGCCAATTAGCAGTACAGTAGCAGGATTATGCCGTGAGATTGGCAGAACCCGTGCCTGCGTGTTGTATGCAGATATGGATGCAGACTCATTCATGAATTCAAAACAGTTGGCAATGTCTGGAGAAGTCCTTTGTGCCCATCAAAACCACATTAAAACTATGCTCAGTGAATGCCTAGGAAGGAGCAATTCCGAGCGGCAGATACGGGTTGGAATTGTAGACCACAAATTGTACACCTGGGTACATGACACGAACCCTAACAACATGGTTGATGTCTGGGCGAATCAATACTTCTACTTCCGTAGCAAAACGGATCTTGTTCGTCTTGTCGATACAGCAAGAACTCGACTAGGACTAGGTATCGGGATGTACGAGTCAATTGAACAGATCAATAGGTTGTTGGATCAAGTTCTGCCTATAAAAACGGATTCAAGAAAAATGAAGTCAAGGCACATCATACGAGAGAGTCAACGCCTTCAGGGAGAAACTTTGCGGTTTCTCCTGGATGCAGCCGGTCTGCCTACCAAATACCTCGAAAACAGAATAAACAAAGTCACTGCGTTCAACGGTTTGGGCGGTATCATGAATCCCAGATTCTTGGAGGGCAAAGAGCTTGAAGTTTGTCGGGCTCGACTCGTTGCAGTTATCAAGAGTGATGGCTCAATCCGACCCAACGGCAGGTTGGCCTATTGTGAAGGAGATTCTGACCGATTCGACCGCGTAGAAGACAATCTCAGTGCATGGGGTCGAATGACTATAAGACGACACTATCCAGTGGGCAAAAACTATATCGAAACCATGTTACCAACCCCATTAGGTAGCGCATTGATGTTCTGGGGCATTGAATCTGGTGACAAAACCATTCGAAACGGCAATCTCCCGTCGATTATTATGAATGAATCGTGGGAAGCACACGTGGCCTATCTGGAGGATTTGATCCCTGAGGATGGTTGTTTTCGACCACAGGGTGGGTTCATTTGGACTCGTTCTGTGGCACTTCACGCAGGTGACAAGACCGAAGCATATCGATTCGAGAATAAAGTGTCTAAGACGATAGTGGATTTCATCAAGGAGCACAAGGATGGGTACGATGAATGCATGAAGTATTACCGCCTCTACTGGGGGTCTCTAAAGCGTTTCCAGAGGAGCAGCATTTCCAGAATAGCTGAATCTGCGCATGAATTGATGTCTGCGATTCTCAGTAATCCTAGTTGCCTAATTCAGGACGAGGTGACCATTGCCAAAAATCTGGGGATTGAGGTGAACCTTTGCCCCGTCTGTGTTACATACTATGAAAGGACTGGCAAGGTTAGTGTTTCTTGGAGAGCATCTACTGATGGATTGGACAACATCCTGAGATGGGCACTTCTGTGTCCACCCAATGACACCCGAAAGAGGAAGCGAGTAAGAGAGTGGTTGTTGAGCCGACCGAAGGACATGGAACGGGTACGAGAAGAGGTAGTTAGAAAAGGCATTGAAATCACAGAATGGTGGTCATATGAATAAGTCACTTGCTAAGGCAATAGAATGCGTTCTAGAGATTCTCAAAGAAGGGGGCGCAAGAGGTCTACCTCTCAGCATCGTCAGGGGGCGGCTGGCACAAGAAAACGAAAAGAGAGGAGAGAGCAGAATCTCTTTGGCCGATGCAGCCATCCAATATATCCTTGACCAGTGGCTAGTCGACAAGGTGATTGATTTTCCATCGTACAAGGGCGAGATTCCTCTAGGAGAACTCACATGGCACCTGAAGATTCTGAGCGAGGAGGAATCAACACGGTTGCGGAACTTAGGGTCTGAGGCCAAAACACTGCTGAAGATTCTTCGTGAGTGTGACGAACTTGGTAAACTTGGTCGGATAAGAGAGGATGTCGCTCTCAAGAAACTGCGGGAACTGGGTTTCAATGTCAAGCAGGTCCCCTGGATAGATGGCAAGATTAGTACTTTCTTTAAGGTTGATCAAGGTCAGTATATCGAGTGGTACTACCTTGTCCCTGAACCAATGCTATCAAAGGAATACAGATCCGCCATGGAGAAGATGCATAAGAAATCTGTTGAGAAAGAGATCCACCTTGCAGAACTTGACGATGCGGAGCCCCTGTTATCCAATGGAAACGAGTAGCACACAGTATAATAATCCGCTAATCGTTCTAGTCGAAATCTCTGTCTTGGGTGATGTGGGGGGCTATTGAAAACCATCCTTGTCCACAGAAATAAAAAGAGTACTAACAATCTCTATGACTATCTTGCTGTCGTACAGTTCTTGAGTCAGGAAGTCCAAGTACTTGTCAAGAAAGACCTACTTGGCGACTAGCCAATAAGCCACTGGCCCGTGAGTTCGCATCTGTTTAGTTTTGGGATATAGAGGTTTCGGAAAGCACTCTGTCTTTGTATTTCCGTATTACTACTTTATTGATGAATGGAAGTTATCAGCAAAGGACTGCAACTATTGTATGTACATTAATCATAATGGAGTGTGGGAAAAATGGATTTGAACGATGCTATAGCTCTACCAGAGGCAGAATCAGCAGATGAGAGACTTATCTGGGTTCTTGATCAGATGATTCGTTCTTCAAACATGAGAGAGCAATACTTCATTCGGATAAACTCTTTCAATTCCAAATTTATTGAGAATGAAATCTCGTTAGATCCGAAATTGGGCATAGTGAGTAAGAACAAGGACATGTATGGAGCCATTCATGTAGACTACATCTTTAGAGTTATGGGAGCCATAGAGAGTTTCCAAGGAGCGCTAGCTGCTGCTTGGAGATTATCTACCAAAAAGTCATCTGACCTAGAAAAAGTTCTGAAAATCCTAATCAACCCAGTAGGCCCTAAGGGGGGAATCGTAACTTCATCAAGAAAGAGTTCATTATCTGAACAAAAGAAGTGTCGCTATTCATCTATTCCCCTAATAGGGAAGGAGGATAAATTAACTGCAAGCAAATTACGAATATATCTGAAGGAAACGTTTGATAGAATTGAGAGTGGAATGTTTTATTCTCAGCGCTTCTGGGATGAGTATAGGGTTGTAAGAGATGTATATTCGCATAACTATAGGTTTGTATTTCATGACCATGTCATTCCAGGAAGGAAAGCGATGTATGATGAATCAATCATTGGCGTTATTCAAAACCCGAATGATCTTGTAGGTGACATGGCTTTCATTGGCTTTTTTCAAAGAATTGCAATGCGTAAACTGGTATCTATTTTATCCAAATTGGAACGTTGGATATATGCAAACATGATGCTAACAGTTGTTAACAACTGCCAACCTGTTCTGCCAAAATACATTCCCTTCCTAGATAAGAAAAGACACCAAGAATACGATAGAATCAGGGAAACAAAGAATTGCAAACTCACAATCCCACGTCTAGCGATTAAAGGTAAGTTTGCTGTAGATAGCCAGTGGGAACTTATCATTGATTTTCTTGTTGAACTAAATAAATGGGGGGAAC
>JABCTV010000215.1 GCA_018238205.1 Candidatus Thorarchaeota archaeon | reverse complement strand
TCAGGATAATTTTAGAAAAACCGATTGAACGCTATCAAGGCTCCAACCAAATAATTCATAGAAGGAATCGTGACCCTGCAACTAGGATGATTTTGATGAAAGACTTGGACAAGTACTACGATGCAAACCGAACCATGTGGGATCAGTTTGCAAAGATCAACGTCGAATCACAAACTTACAGGACCAAGGAGTTCCTCAAGGGTGAAACTGCACTGAACTCTATCGAGCTTGAGGAACTTGGTGATGTGAGCGGAAAGAGTCTGCTGCACCTACAATCTCACTTTGGTCTTGATGCCCTATCTTGGGCTCGTGAGGGTGCGACTGTCACTGGAATTGATTTCTCTAGTGATGGGGTTTCTATATCTCAGGACTTGGCCAAGAAAGCAAAGATTGATGCCCGATTCATCCAGTCTAACCTATTTGACCTACCCGATGTACTTGATGAGCAGTTTGACATTATCTTCACATCTTACGGTGTTCTTGTTTGGTTGCATGATCTAAAACGATGGGCTGAGATAGTTGCACACTTTCTGAAACCTGGCGGGACCTTCTACATTGCTGAATTCCACCCGTTGCTGTGGACAATGGACTGGGATAATCCAGATGACTTCAAGATGGTTCGTAGTTATTTCTCACGTGATGCTCCTTACGAGTTTGACGTCGATGGATCATATGCAGAATCACACAAGAAGATTGAACCCCAGGTTGATTATGAGTGGGGTCATGGTATGGCTAAGATAGTCACCTCAATTGCTGAGGCAGGTCTTCGAATCAAGTTCTTTCACGAATTCAACAAGTCCCCGTTCCAGCAATTCTCATTTCTGAAACAGAAAGAAGATGGATATTGGTATTATGATAATCCAAATGTCCAACTGCCTTTGGTATTTTCACTCATGGCAACAAAAGAAGAGTAGAGGAAAACAAAGACAAGGCTCCTATCCACTGACACCCCGTATATGTTTATTATATCATAATTTTGCCTCTCGTGCAGTGAAACATAATGGGTTCGCAAAAACGGATAACATACAGTGCAATGGTCATCATGTTTGCATTATTAGTGAGTTCCATTTACACCATGCCTGTTGACGCCTCTGAACCTGAGAGTATCGCACTTGTCTATGATTTTGATTCTCAGACTCTTACAGTGAATGTTTCACACTATGTTGCAAACACGAAGACTCACTATATAGAAACCATTGAGATAAAGAATAATGATATTTCCATTCTCAACAGGACTTACGTAAATCAAACGTATAACTGGGGCATGTACGACTCTTTCGCTGTTTCAACAGCCGTAGGTGACAATCTTACTGTGACTGCAACATGCTCGAAGGGATATCCTCTCACTAGTTGGTTAATTGTTTCATCCACCACTACGACAACTACGACGACCACCACAGATACAACATCAACAACCAATACAACTGATGTTCCAGAAATACCCGGAACCGTTCTGGATATAAGCCCTGTATTCATTGTTGGAATTGCTCTCGTTATTTTCTTCATCTTATTCTTTGCTTGGCTTGAGCCCGATCGTTTTCCTGGTGGTTCACGAATAAGAGCTGGACTCTTATGGTTCTGGGAAAAGCTAAGAGGAGCAATCTCATGGTTGGGAACAGGGATTAGTAGTATCTTTCAAAAAATTAGAGATAAAGTGAGCTCAAAATAGTTTGGTCTAAACTATTCTTAGTTTCCATGATATCATGCAAAGTACGTCTGATCGTAGGAGATTTTGTTAGATTTCTTCTTTGGAGGTGGTTTTGGCTTTCGCTCCGTCAGTGCATTTGCCAATCTACCATTGCTCAGAATTCTGGTTACATTGTATGAGTTTGCGTCGCTCTTCCCAGCTGCCTCTATTGAATCTAACAATTCACTCTGGTATGGAGGTATAAGATATTGATTGACAATTGATATCATCTCGTTCATTCTTTGAGTTGTTCTTCGTTCCCTTCGCTGGTACCAGTATGAATAGGACCCTCCCGTTCTTTGTTTCCATCTTTCTGCGTCTTTTCGTAGCATATCGATCTTCTTAGCAAAGAACTGATGGACTGCACTCATCTGACCTACTCCCTTTATTTCCAACATCTTGGTGACAGCACTCCGAGAAGGTCTATCATAGCCTATACGCTTGAGGATAACAGGAACTTGGGTTCGAACTACACTCTTTCCATCTTTGCCTAACTCGGCCAAAGCCATGACTGACGCTCTCACAACAGGTTTGCTCTTGTGATTGAGATAAGGAGTGAGTAGTTCTACCATTCCTGTTGGTTCTTGTTTTCCTAGTGCTTGAATTGCAGTAGCCTTGATAGTATTCCCTCCGTTTTCTACAAGATCGAGGAGGACCTCTTTGCTTGTGGGTGAGAATATTCTACCAATTGCTGTGATAGTAGCCTCAAGGTCTTTTGTTAGTCGACGTTGTGGAAGTTTCACTTGCTCCTTCAGAGGGTCAATTGACGAAAGATGACCTACATTTCCAAGGGCATCTGCGATACTGATTCTCACACGCCTATTCTGCTCAAGGGCAAATCTATGGTGGAGAAATGGTAGGACCCTTGAATCTCCACTGCGACCAAGCTTTCGTGCTGCTGTGCTCCGATTGCCAGGCACTTTGTATAACGCAAGACGAACAGCGTCTGCGAGAATGTTTGCTGTTTCTTTCGTGCATCTACTCTTGAAGATTGGACTGCTTCCAAGGGTCCTGTATCTCTTATCCATATCAACTTCTGATGCAAACTGTCCTGTTAGTCCTTTTACTGCCTGTGCAGCAGTATCAGTGATGCTCTCATCGAGCCAAGTACTCCGTCGATAGCGTCGCCAACCATACCCATATCCTGTTGACGTTGTATTGTCGTGTGGTTTGGACCCTTCAATCATCAGGATTGTGAACCCATAGAAAGTTCCAAGCACGTCAATCCTCGACGGGTTCTTCTCAAGCTGTTCAAGTTCGCGTTTCCGTGCTTCGATGACATCCCCCACCAGGATTGCGTACGGGGTTTCGGCCATCGCTTCGACGTTAAGGAAGTAGGTATGCTTCTCTGCTATCTGTTCCTTCAGAATTTCCATTGCTCGCGGAATTGCATCAAGTCGCACCTCATGAAGTGTGGATCCCTCCAGCGATGAGAACTCACTGAACATGTTGGTATCTGTTCCACCCACCGCCTCCAGCTCCAAGAGTGCCACCAGTGCATCTCGAGCCTTACCGTTTGAGTTAGTGGATTGGATATGCTTCAGGAATGCGTTCCAGCCATCATTCTTTGTGAACTCATCAGCTCGTTTTTCTAAATCAGAATAGTTCCTTCTTGTAACAAGATTTGGAATTGTAGCCTGTTCCATCGTAACTCCCAATCATTGTTGGTTTGTGGAGGTATATTAACCACACAAATTCATTCTAGTTGAGTAGTCCACGATTCAAGTTCCTTCTTTGGACACTTCCATCTCTGAAACTTTGAATCCCAAAGTGCAGATGGAAAACCCCACGCACCATAGGTCTGAGGACTCAAGATACCGATACAAGTACCATTGTTCAGTCCTTCCAAAGCTGTAGCCAGTCCGAAACTCCCACCTTTAGGTAAGTCCGCTATTAGCATCAGTTCATCTTTTGATGAGAATGACACAATGCATTTGGGAAGTCTGAGGGACCATGCAGCAATAGTCATTCCTATCTTTTTGTCTTTGCAGTAGATAACGGCATGTTCATTCAGGCCAACATTATGGACTTCCCATGATTTGATGATTAGTCCTTTATCTCGTAACTTTCGAAGTTTGTCTGCTACTCTGTGCTGACCAACTTTGAGATGTGAACGTATCTTAGTGACTGATGACACACCCCAATTCACACAATCGAAGATTTTCATATCTAGTTCGTCTAGTTCTACTTCAACTCGTTTCTCCGGTCTATCGACTCTGGGTATAGTTGATGCCAAACCATCTGACTGGATTCGCTGTAGATGTATTGTGAGTAATTCCCAGGGGATATCCCACTGACCAATCTTTGTCTTATAATAATCGAAACTGCGTGACACTCCTGAAGAATGGATTTGATGAAGGTCTATGTCAAACCCTACTTCCACAATGCGTTTCAACCCCTCCTTCAAGAACCGCATACTCTCTCTATTTTCAGGAATACTAAGAGTTGCCAGGGCAATCCAGTTTCCAGACACCACCTTTCGATAGGAGTAGAGAAACGGACAGTCCTTGAAGAGATCGAACGAGTCTGTATTGGTATCTCTTCTTGATACAAGAACGTGAAACATCTGGATGCCAATACGAGAAAATGGAGCACGATTGAATTTTCGAAGAACTGTTCGTTTCTGAAGTTGTGCCAGCTTCCGTGACATCCATTCTTCTGAGATTCCTACTAGGTTGGCAAGGTCCCTTGATGGTAGATTTGGATTTTCTATAACTGTACTTGCTAACTTCAGCTCTGTCGAATTAATAGTTCTTTCAAACCTGCGTATTCTCGTTAAGAAATATTGCAAGTAATCCTCAAAGGAAAGTGAAATCTGATTTCTGGCTCGGTGTGTGAGCTCTCGCACGAAAGTATCTAGCCCATTCTCTCCTGCAACAGAATATAGCCACTTGTATCCTTCACATGGATGGTAATCTGCTGCTGAAGATATATGACGCGGGGGTGAGTGCTTACTCCAGATAGATTCCCATTGACCTCTTACTTTCTCATCAGTAATTGTTCTTCGTGCAAACTCGAATGATAGGTCATCAATGCATTCTCTACAAAGCAAATCTGACGGCAAGATTCTCTGAAGGCATAGTTTCGCTACAGTGGCTTTGAGTTCTTCTTCATAGCCAGGTATGTTAGAGTTGATGATAATGGAATCA
>JABCTV010000214.1 GCA_018238205.1 Candidatus Thorarchaeota archaeon | reverse complement strand
TTCGCGCAGATCAACGGAACGAGTTGCACGTCAGAACCCTATCGGGCCTCCACCGAGCTTTCGCCCGGCTTCACCCTGTCCACGCCAAGATCGACTGGTTTCTCGTGTCACGGGAGTGACTTCGCGCACTTTCACACGCGGCCCCTCACTGCAAGCAGTTGCGGGCTTCTCGGTTTCCCTTCGTTTACGGCTTTTTGCCTTATCCTTGCCACGCCCATGAACTCCCTGGCCCGTGTTTCAAGACGGATGATGCTGATTCGATCCACTCGAATCCTACAACGCAATTACTCACGCTTCGTTCCTCGAGTATCTAATCTTGTAATCAGCATCCTTTGTATAGATCAGTGGTTTCAGGTGCTTTTCACCCCGCTTCCGCGGCACTTTTCAACTTTCGCTCGCGCTACATAGTTTACTATCGGTTTGGCTGAGTATTTAGGCTTCGGAGATTGTACCTCCGACATTCACGCGAGACATCCAACCCGCGCTACTCTGGATCCATAAACATGCCTGTAACTTACGCCTACGGGGGTGTCACCCTCTGTGCCGTGTCGTTCCAGACAACCTCGGCTTCGATTACATAGGCAATTGTTCATGGTCCTTACACCACATCTCCCTGTACTCTTCGCACAGGGATTCGGTTTGGCCTGTTCCCTTTTCGCTCGCTGTTACTCGGGGAATCACAGTTGTTTTCTTTTCCTGCCCGTACTAAGATGCTTCAGTTCCGAGCGTTCCCAATCTGGAATTGACTCCAGATCCACATGGGGTATTAGCCCATGCGAGGAAGTCCCATTAGGGCACCCGCGGATCAAAGACTTCATGCGTCTACCCGCGGCATATCGCTGCTTGTCACGCCCTTCTTCAGCTAGCCAACCAAGTCATCCACCACTGACCGTATAGCGAATTTGCGGACCTAGTCATGTGTTGACACAGTATTACCTGTTGTCCACAAAAATGTGTGAACATGATTGTATTAATTTGACCAATCATGCCAAGGAGTTTCGTAATAAATAACGTAAAAACGTTAGGTCTTTTTTTCCTTTCCTTAAGTTTTTTCGATCAGTGTACTTCCATCCTCTGCAATCATTGCATCTGTTCCTATTGGTGCACGGCACCGAAACTTATGCAGTGACGGTCCTTCATCGAGAATGACTCCAATCTAATGGCCTGGTCCCGATGAGCCTTCATTCAGTGAAATACATCTCTGAACTCTGGACCTAACTTTGCACTACACTGAAATTTCAGTGAGCGCTCAGCCAGCCTAAAGGGCTGGTGATTTAAAGCTTGCTATGCGTCGAGGGTAGTTCTGTTACCAGTCTACCAGAAACAGTCATCGGCGACCCTTTCATAGCCACCGGACAATACTTTTCTGCTCAACGAAAGCAAGCCATCCCTGCAGAATTTCTAGATAAACCTTCCGTCACATGCACAGCCTATATCACTAAAGAATGAGGTTCTAACTAGTTTTACTGAACTTATTTGGAAGAAAGAGCACTATTTTGATATTCTATAAGCTTGTCAATTCCCTTTGATGCTAAATCAAGCATATCATCCAAGATTCTGCGCTTGAAAGTGGCGCCCTCTGCAGTACCTTGCACTTCAACGAACTCGTCATCAAGCATTACAATATTCATGTCAACATCAGCACTGGAGTCCTCAACATAATTAAGATCTAACAAGAGCTCGTCCTTAATCAGACCTACACTCACTGCTGCAACATTACCTAGTATCGGACGCTCGTGAATCATGTCCATATTTACCATAAAATCAAGAGCATCACAGAGTGCAACAAATGCTCCTGTAATAGAAGCGGTCCTTGTTCCACCGTCTGCCTGAATAACGTCACAATCAATTTTGATAGTATTTTCACCCAGCCTTTTCATATCCACAGCTGCCCGCAGTGATCTACCAATAAGACGCTGAATCTCTTGCGTTCTCCCACTAACTTTGTAACGTTTCATTCGCTCATTAGTTGAACGAGGTAGCATTCCGTACTCAGCTGTTACCCAACCCCGCCCACTACCGTTGAGCCAACCTGGAACACCTTCTTCCACAGTAGCAGTACAAATCACTTTGGTTTCGCCGGTGGAAACCAATACTGAGCCTTCGGGGTGTTTGAGATATCCCTTAACAAATTCTACAGGTCTCAGCTCATCATTGCTTCTTCCATCAACTCGGGGCATGTAAATTCCTCTGTTTGCGGAGAGGTAATTCGAGTATTAATTGCTGTCGGGCGACGTATCAGATAGCTTTATTGAGATTGGGGGGTGTAGTAAGATATTCGCCGTTTGAATCTGAATTAGGGGATATAATTAAGAAATGACTGATATTCATCGCCGCTTTACCACTGCTCTTGACGATACTGTTAAAGAATGGAAACAGAATACCAATGTAAAAGGTATCTTTGTCTATGGCTCATTCGTCAAGGGTACAATTACAACCAGTTCTGACCTTGATATAGGAATCATCTGGGATGGTGATGAAGCCCCTGTACGCCTTATGTCCACTCACAAAGAAGTTATCATTGATATGGTTTTTATGACCATCAGTGAAGTTGAGGCAGTCATAGATGGCACCTCAAAAGATGTTTTCAAAATATCAGAAGTAGTGAATAGACTTCGAACATCCCAAGTACTACATGATACTGATCAAATGTTGAAAAACTGGCAAAATAGTGTTCAGCAGTTTGTGTGGTCTGATGATGTCATCAATGATGTGAAGAATCTAGCATTAGAGGAACTCTCACGTGCAAAGAAATTCTTGGATGCTGAAGATTACGAAAGCGCAATCTACGAAGTAAGGGACGGCCTTCTTTATCTTGGTCGAGTCATTCTAATGACGAATAATATCTTCACTCTGCTTAGACCAGCTGAAGTACTTACAGAAATTCGGATGCTTGATCCAATTACCTACAAACTCTTCCTTCGTACATTCAAACTCAAGGGAATGAATGAACCAAAGTTGCTTACAATTCTTGGAGAGATGAAAGAGTGGTTAGAAAAGACCGAGAAACGCCTAGAAGAAATAGCTTCGGATAGTATAGTTATTGAAACAACAGGGTTACTCGCTCAAGCACAAAGACAGCACCTTGGATCTCAAGGTCTTACTTATGCTGGTGATTACGAACTTGCTGTACTAGAGATGCGTCAAGCTGCTTCCACGTTAGGAAGAGCTATGGTATCTATGAAGGGGCAAACTACCGAAGATGTTGCATTCATACCAAATCTGAGAGTAAGCGAACAAGAGTTCTTCACCCTGGTTCTTGTCGAACACGGAGCTTATGACATCCAACCAGCAGAAATCAATCGTATAATTAGCGAAGCACAGTTTCTAGCCCACCGCATCTAATCTCAAAATAGTGAGGTAGATTGATTAGACGGACTTGTAGAGTAGACTTAGTGATCCCTATGCCTGAAACTAAGGCGATATTTCTCAAATTATCAAGTGTTCCACTAACTCGAGAGAAACAGATTCCACTCCAAGAGGAGTTCTCTAGATATGAGCTAGCTACTAATTGGGTCTTGAAGATCCTATTGAAGGGTCATCTAACAAAGCGGGTACAAATCTTGGATGCCATTCAGAATGATTTCTCTGAGCAATTTGATAATAGACGGACCTATCTGAATGATGTCTTGAGGTCTGCAACTGCAGAGATTGCACGTCATAGAAAACTAGCAATGACTGTTAGAAGTATGAGGGATAAAACGCCATTCTTCAAATCGGGAAGGATAATATTCTCGCAACCGATTGTGAAGATTTCAGAAAAGGCCTTGATTCTAACTTTAGCAGACCGTACAAGGATACCAATACCCTATGACAAGTTTAGTAGAAATCAAAATGCCGAAAAGATATCTGCAATATTGAAGGGAGAATCCACTAAAGTGGATGTAGATGGTAAAATGCCTACAAATAGGAGATATGGCCGTATACGTATGAAATGGAATAGTGCAGGTTTTCTGATAATTGACATTAAAGCGAATTTACCGATTTAGCTGATGCTCCATGAGGTTATCGCGCCTGAAAAATCTGCAGAATATACTACTTCATCCTTTGGTCCCCACTCAACAGCAGTAATTCCTGTTAGCAAATTACCTGAGGATATCTCTTTGTAACTATTCAATGACCATAGACGAAATGTTCTGTCCCAACTACCTGATGCCAATCTATCCCCATCAGAGTCAATAGAAAGGGATTCAACAATATCCGTGTGTCCATCAATTTGTTTAATCTGTGAAGTATCCTCTGAATCAATCACCAAGATTTTTCCACTCTGCATTCCAAGAACAACTTTTGACCCATCCTGAGTTGAAGCAACAGAGCGAATACGTTCATTCAAATTGACTAACTGGGATTCTAATTCAAAGGAACTCAGATTCCAGATTTTACACTTTCCATCCCATGAACTAGTTACAAGCTTGGCTTCACCCTCAAGGATAGCTAGACCAGAAATATCTGATTTATGAGCCTGAATATTTCTAAGATTCTTCATTGTGCTCAATGAAAATATCTTGATTTCACCATCACGAGCTCCTGTGACACCCTTTCCGAGCTCCTGTGACACTGCTAGTGTCTTCACCTCAGATCCATGTTTCAGAATAAGCGGTTTACCTTTTTCCTTACTATCCCAGAGGCGAGTTGTTGCGTCCCAACTACAAGAGAGAACTTGAAATCTATCACGAACAAAGGACACACCGGTGATTTTTCCATCATGTCCTTCAATTGTCTGTTTCAGCTTCCCTGTCCGTGTATCAACAACGAATATAGTAGATTCTGCATTCCCACACACAACAAACTTGCCTTTGGAATCTGTGGATAAACATGTGAGTGGAGAAGAGAGCCCGCTGTTTTGTCTAAATAGAAATGTCTTCTCCAATCTGATTCACCAGAATTCAATATTCAATTGATAATATATTTGACT
>JABCTV010000213.1 GCA_018238205.1 Candidatus Thorarchaeota archaeon | reverse complement strand
GCCTTGGCATTGTCGGTCTGAACTCGACGTTTCTTCAGTTTCAGAAGAAATCCCAAGCTGGAAAACTGGCGCTATCCGCGCAGCAGTTTCACGCGGGCCACAAGAACAAGGACGGGGCGACGTGGATCAAGGAACACCATGCGTGCCTGCTGATGACCCACCACCCCCGGTTTTGGCTCAACAGCAAAGCACAGGAGGAACTTGATCAGATAAACGCGCAAGGCCGGTTTGTCGTGCATCTTCACGGCCACATGCATGAGTTCGTAGGCAAGAGCCGTTCTTTGGTTGGGGGAGATGCAAAGCGTTCGTGGCAGGGCGACTCGCTTTTTGGGCTGGAACACTATGAGAAGAATGACGGGAGGAAAGAGGAGCGTTCGCATGGGTATTCCATAGGCCAGATTCGCATCGAGACGCGAAACACTGGCGCAGTTCGCATCTGGCCTCGTAAGGCCCAGAAGCATGAAGGCCGTTGGATCTTCTGCCCGGCGGTCGGCAAGTTCATGCCCGATAAGGAAAAGGACAGCTGTACCAAGCTGATTCCCTTTCCTTTGATTCGCGAATTCACCGGCTCCCTTCCCGCGGCCTTGCTTAGCACCGTTTCACAACCACAGGTCACAACTAACGAAACTCAAATCCTAGGTTTTGAATTGCCCACTGACTACCAACCGCGTCCCGCCGTTGAGGAACCGATCAAGCAGTGGTGTGCCGCTTCGAGTAACCTCTCGACATTGCATTACGTCAGTGGCGGAAGTGGTGCAGGTAAGACAACCACACTTCGAATTCTTACTGGTATCATAAAACCCACATCTGGTTCAGTAGAAGTTGATGGTCACGATATGCTTTCTGATCCAATTCTTGCAAAGGGTTCGATAGGTTACATTCCTGAGAAGCCAACTTGTTATCCCAGTCTTACTGTTCGTGAATACGTCACATTCATGGCTCGTATCTATGAAGTACCTGCTGAGACTGCGTTAGTTAGAATGCGACAGTTTGTAGACATGTTCCAGTTGGATGAATTTCTTGATTCATATATCGGTACATTATCAAAAGGGAATCTACAACGTGCTTTGCTCGTTGGAATCTTTGTAAGAAACCCTCCTTACGTTCTTGCATTAGATGAGCCGATCTACGGCCTCGATCCACGTGGTGCTTGGAACCTGAAGGCCTATTTGAAACAACTTCGGGATGAAGGCTCCGCGATATTGATTTCCACGCATATTCTAGAAGTGGCTTCTGATCTGTGCGATAGATTTGTCATAATGAATGAAGGCGCAGTAGTTGGTAAAGGAACGTTAGAAGAATTGCTCGCGGCACAAGAGAATGCAACAAATCTGGAAGAGGTGTTCCTTAGTCTTACTGGTGGGATTCCACAATAGGTGAGAATGATGAAATCTACAACATCTCGACTTATTCGTAATGAAATTCGAATGTTGTATAATCAGTTCAAGCAAGCAATCACAACACCTTCCATGCTTCTCTTCTATGGTATTACCATAGCAGGTGTTTTCTTTGTCAGTCTGGTAATTTCCTCATTGCTTAATTTTGCACCATTGATATCGCAAATTGGATCGCAGATAGAGGATGCCATTGATCCCACAATGTTCTATGCAGCTTTCGGAGTACTAAGTGCTTCTTCTATTATCATGGGGTATTTCGGGCTTGGTCCAGCCGGGGTAATAACATCTGAAGATGAAAATCTATTACTCCCTGCACCAGTACTGCCTCACCAAATCTTTCTGAGTCGATATATCAGACGATTAATCAGAAAGATGGCTTTTATGATGATTGGCTTGTTAGCTATCCTTCCACTACTATCATCAGCCAACATGTTGTTCTTTTCAACCGTCTTTATTCTATTGTGTGTGATGATATTTCTTGAAACAAACTACTTGCTAGGTTCAATGAGTTCTTACATTAGACTCTATCTTGAAAAAAGAATCAAGAGTCCACTACGACATACTATCGTCATTCTTCTTGGATTCGTATTCCTATTGCCTACGTATCCATTGTTCACATCTAGTTTCACCGCAGCATTTGTTTTTCCATCTAATGCACTAGTTCTAGTGATTACTGAGATGACCGGTGTATTTTCAATTGACCTACCATTTCAACTCGGTGTGTTTCTTCAATTCATGTCTTTCACAATATGCTTACTTCTAACCGCAAATATCTGTGGATATGATTACTACGAACTTTTCTCGAATGCAAAAGGAAATGAACAAAATGAGGGACGATTCAGCAAGATTATTCATGGAGAAGTTGATTTTTCCAACTCAAGATTCAGTGACCCAATTATCTGGATAATGCTCAAGGACTTTTGGAGTCGCTTACGCTCTCCACTTCAAATATGGAAATATGTGTATGCAATTATTGGAACTGTTTTCGTTCTGTATCTAAATCTGATGAATCCTATTTGGTTCAGACCAATGCTTATTCCAAATAATCTGTCGTTTGCTATTGTTCCTGCCTTTATTCTTATGATGATTCTATTGGTTCAGATGTCGAGTGTAACATCCATGTTGAGTTTTGTCGATGAAAAAGAAAATGTCTACTTGTTGAAAGCAAGCCCATTCAAATCAAAAGATATTGTACTAGCAAAATATCTTCTGAGTTTTATTGAAGTCACGATAGCTACCATTCCTGCATGTGGGTTTCTCATCTACTTCTTGCGGATTGAAGGATATCTTGCACTGATTACTCTAGCCGCCCCACTTGTAATTCTATTCACTGCTTCAGGTGTTGCAATCGGTGCATATGTGCCAGTCATAACCAATGACCCAAAAACACTGCCAGTACCTCTTGCATTTTCATATCCAATTATCAATTTATCACTTGGAGCTGGTATGATATTGCTTGTTGCAATGTTTGCAGAAAGTACTTTGATCCTCTTCGTCTTACCTGCGTATTCCATTGGTCTGACTCTATTCTTTCTCGCTATGTCCGTGCGTGCTATTAATGCTTACAAATAGATTAACTATTTTTTGCGAGTTAGTCTCAATGCATTTGCTATTACTGCGAATGTTAAGCCCATGTCTCCAATCCCAATTGCCATCCATAAAGTCAAGAATCCAAGTGCGGCTAAGATGCCTGTTCCTGCTTTGACAATTAGTGAAGCTGCTACATTTTGACGAACAACCTTCATTGTCTTTCTTGCTTTCATCACAAGCTCAGGAACTTTTGTCAAGTCCTGTTTCATGAGTGCAATATCTGATGATTCTAGAGCGGCATCTGATGCAGCTGCGCCCATAGCAATCCCCACGTCTGCTTCTGCTAATGCTGGTGTATCATTAATTCCATCCCCAACAAAAAGCGTAACGCCTGATTTTTTCAAATCTTTTACAATCTCTAGTTTTTCATGAGGTAAGAGTTCTGCTCGATACTCATCAATGCCGATTTCTTCAGCAATCTCTATAGCAACATTTTCGCTATCCCCAGTTAGCATTACAGTTCTAATGCCCATTTGCTTCAGATGAGATATTGCCTGTTTGGTTTTCTCTCTTAGAGTGTCAGAGAGAATGATTGTGCCAAAGTGTTCATCTTTATGAGCGACATACACCATTGTTCCAACACCGCAATTGTGATCTACTGTTGATTGAAGTGGTACATCATGTTCTGATAGAAGTCTGCGGTTACCAACTAGAAAATTGTCTTCATTAATTAGACCCGTTACACCTCTCCCTGGGACTGCGGTGAATTCAGTTGTCAAAGGTATGTCTAGATTCTCTTGATTTGTTGCTGCAACTAGAGCACGGCCAATCGGGTGTTCAGACATAGTTTCTAATGAGGCTGCGACTGAAAGGATTTCACCCCGTGTGTGATTATTGTGAAGACAGACATCCCTAACCGAAAGCACTCCCTCAGTTAATGTTCCTGTCTTATCAAACGCAACAATTTCAGTTTTGCTTGCCATTTCAAGATGCACTGCACCCTTCACTAATACTCCGGTTCGAGCTGAACCAGCAATTGCAGAAACCATAGTAACTGGAATTGAAACTGCAAATGCACATGGACAACTCACTACTAGAAGTGTGAGAGCTCTGTAAGCTGCTTGAGCTACTGTCATGTTTAGTAGTAGTGAAACAATTCCGACGAGTATCGACACTATCAATACGATTGGAGTATAGATTCTGGAAAATCGAGTGATAGCTCTTTCAGTTGGAGCACGATTGTTCCTTGACTCTTCTACGAGTTGTATGATTTTTGAAAGAACAGTTTCATCTGATTCACTCGTCACTTCAACTTCTATGTAGCCTTCGTGATTGATTGTTCCAGCAAAGACCTGGTCTCCAGCAGATTTAGGCACTGGCAAAGACTCACCTGTGATTGGTGCTTGGTCTACTGTAGTTGCTCCCGTCACAATAGTACCGTCGAGACCTATTCTGGTTCCCGGTCGGATAATTAGAATATCACCGGTCTTGACATCAGTTGGAGCAATACAAACCTCTGCCCCATCAATCTTGGCCAATACTGAGGGAGGTTCTAATTCTATTAATGATTGAATTTCTTCCCTAACTCTATCTTCTGCTCTGTCCTCAAGTAGAATGGAAATGTAGAAGAGAAACATGACTGCTGCACCTTCTGCAGGAGCTCCAATTATCATTGCTCCGATTGAAGCTGCAGCCATGAGAAAATGTTGATCTAATCGACGTTTTGCAATCCCCTTAATTCCCATTGGGATTACATATCGTCCTGCTGATAGTGCCGAAGCAAGGAATACGATATACACTGGGACAATACCCACATTCAACAATTCCAGGATTATTCCCGTTGCAAGCATAACACCTGAAAAAATCCCCATTGCTAGCTTGATCCTTTTTGTAGATGGGTCAAGGCTACCAGAGGGCGTACCACAGGTGGAACAGCTTGTTTCAATTACCTCGGACATGTTCCTGCGCCCTCGCCATAATATCGATTATGCAATCATCCTCTATTCGATGATAGACTTGTTTTCCTTCT
>JABCTV010000053.1 GCA_018238205.1 Candidatus Thorarchaeota archaeon | reverse complement strand
CCAAAGTCTTTACTCCCAGGTCCACTCCCACTGGCGCACCTCTTACGGATTGCGGGTCAAGGATGTCCTCTTCTACAGAAACTGAAACGAACCACCTGTTGGCCCGTCGTCGTACAGTGGCCGATAGGATCCTTCCACTATGGTACTTCTCTCTCTTCTCCTTGATTCGGACCTTTCCGACCTTAGGGAGCTGGATTCCTCGCTCGTGAAACTTAATGGTCCCAGTCAGTCTGAAGCTGTCCCTGACTCCCCTCCTTTTAAAGCGAGGAAATCCGACCTTCTTCCCAGACTTGAGTCCTCGATAGAAATTCTGGAAGGCTTTATGGAGGTCTCTCAGGGCCTCTTGAGGTGCACACTTCGAGGTCTCATACATCCATGAGAACTGATCCTTCTTCAGGGAGTTGAGGAGCTTGTGCTGTTTCATAGCATCAGTGAAGCGGTCATTTCCCTGGTTGTTCTTGTACTGTGAAATCCTTTTTTCGAGACCCCAGTTGTAGGCAAAACGAGCTACTCCTGCATGTTGAGCAAGGTGCGACCTCTGGATGTTGTTGGGGTCCAGTTCATACCTGTAGGCCTTATTGGTCAACATTCAGGTTCGGCATATGGTCTTGTGGGGAGCTTTTAAGCCCATACAAGAATTGTTTTTTTTCAACTAATGGTTTCATTGATGTCCAGGTTCGTCCAGGATTTTCGCAGCTGTTGTCCTCTCCCATTGGGGATTTCTTCTTTGTACGAGGTTAAATTCTACAAAACTAAAGCAAATACAAAGAGAAGAGTGGGATAAGAAGTGTTCCAACGTATTGAAGACATTGATGTGCATAATCTGATTGGATGGGAAGAGATACGTAGCGCTCTTGAACACGTTGAGTCAATTCGACGTGAAGGACAGCAGGCTAAGGTCGAAATTGAAAACTCAAACACAGATACAATACTCAAATTTTCTTTGAGGTCAACTGATGAACTTGATGAATATTTCAAATCTCATCTTCGTCAGCTTATTCTCCAAGGACTGATTGAGGATACAACTGCCGTGACGGGCAGAATTCATCTTCAATAGTGAATAATTTCCATATGTATGAACGGACTAGATTTCATAGAAGGATACTACCCTCTTGCACCCTCTCAGCTAACCTTACGCCCTTGCTGAGATGACTATATTTACACTGAATTCTGCTCCATCTTGGTTCACACCTTGGTTTGTCATTCGGTGGACCCATAGACGACTTTCATTAATCCAATAGGAACTCCATCCCGTGGATAACGTTAGTTGTTCAGTGCTCAGTCCAACATGCTGTCCTGCGAATTCTTCATTCCTCTCAGTTTCGTTCATTGATGCAAATTGGCTTAGAGTCATATCCGCAAATGAAAATTGAATTGCAATCAACCTTGGATCTTGAACAGTGCCCCAATCCAGAACTTCGAACGTGATACTATATCTGGCATATCCATGTTGCAGTATGTCCGGAAATACTACAAATGCGGCCCACCATTGCCCAAGGACCATTATGTCACCCCCACTAGGACTTGAATAGAGGATGAAGGTTTCAGGTTCATCTTCAATGGGCGGTGAAATATTCCAAGCATAACTTACACCACTTGAAATGAGAAGTATAGAAAATACAAGAGCAGCAATATTTTTCTTCGAAACAAGGAACGGAAACATTTCAGGGGTAGTCTTGAGTTGATCACGTTCTATGATTTTTTTATTTCTATATCTATAGATTAGCAAAGAAAGTATGACGATTAAAAACCAAGCAAGCAACGGACCAACCACTTGAAGAAATTCAACTCCAACTCCCAGAGCATTTTCCATTTGAGTAACATTAGCAAACTGATAGCCTGACATGAAGACTGCTAGAAATCTGAATAAGTGATATAATGAATAGAGAGAAGCCATTCCCATCGGAACTTGTTGAGGGAGATAACCAAAATTTTGACTCATGAATAGGAACATACTGATGGTAATAATTAGTGAATATCGCCAATCATCAAAGAAGTGTGCAATGATATATGTGATGATGCATGGAATCAATGCCACCAGTAGAGCTGCAAGAAGGATTCCAAACAGATGATACAAGGGCACGGCAAGGAAGATTGTAACTATGAAACTAAGCGTACCGATAAAAGTAGCGCAGACTATGTATGTAATACCAATAGATCTCAGATCAATTTCCCGTGATTCTTTTCTATCTCTTCTTACTAAGATTATTGAACTCAATGAAATCGGTATCCCAAGAATGAATACCATAGCTACGATATTTATGGCATGTAATGTGTTTGAGAACGATCCTGCATCCGACGGCACAAGGAATGGTACAAAAATCGCAATAGAAAGAATGGAAATGAACAGCCAAATAGTCCATATAACATATGTACTCCGTTCAGCTCCTGTTTCAATAGATGCTAAGAACTCCAAGGTCTCCACCACTTACATTCTAACATCTTTATTTGTTGATATTTTTTTGCATTTTTTCATACTCTACAATTCCCAAGACTGTCCCCGAATGAGATTCATCTTCAATAGTGAATAATTTCCACATGTATGTATGAGGATGACATACTTTCTTGAATAAAAGGTCGAAAAAAGCTGGTACACCAGCTCACTCATGCTTAAACTTATATAGCCTTAGAAGAGCGCTTGGGGAAGCGTCTCTCTTTGGCTGCAATTTTGTACCTCGATTCGAAGTACATTACCAGCTATACTTCAAGAGAGAAACAATTTAGGTGACAAAAATGGCAAGACCAGTACGTGCATCAACCAGGGGAAAGGGTTCTTCTATCTGCTCTGTTTGTGGCGGCAGTGAATTCTATCAAGATCACACTCGTGGTGAATCAATCTGCACTTCGTGTGGTTGCGTAATAAATGAAAGAAGTCTAGATACGGGTCCTGAATGGCGAGCCTTTACCGCAGAAGAGCGGAATGCTAGAGCTCGAACCGGCTCACCTATGACTTTGACAATGGCAGACAAGGGTCTAGCAACAACCATTGGGTGGAGCGATCGTGATGCAAATGGTCGTGCAATTGCTGCTAGTAGTCGTGCTGCTATCTACAGGATGCGAAAATGGCAGATCCGTACACTTGTACACAGCTCACAGCACAGGAATCTGAGCATTGCAATGAGTGAGATGGATCGACTAACCTCTCAGTTAGGTGTTCCCCACGAGACCAAAGAAACATCTGCTCTGATATACAGGAAAGCACTCAGCAGACGTCTTGTTAGAGGAAGGAGCATTGAAGGAATGGTGGCTGCAACAATCTATCTGTCCTGCAGAATTCACAAAATTCCTAGGCAACTTGATGAGATTGTTACTGAGGCTCGAGTCAACAGGAAGGAACTTGGACAGTGTGTCAGGCTCATTCTGAGAAACGTTGACGTGAAGGTACCAATTCCATCAGCAAATGATCTAATGCCCCGAATCTCAGCGGATCTCGGTCTTGACGGCAAGACAGTTCATACAGCTATGGGCATAATCAATGAAGCACGTGAAAAAGGAATCACTGCTGGCAAGGACCCAGGTGGTCTAGCAGCAGCAGCTCTCTATATTGCAGGTATCATTGAAGATGACAGGCGAACTCAGAGAGAAATTGCTGAAGCATCTAATGTGACTGAGGTCACAGTCAGGAACCGATACAAGGACCTAGCAAACAGCCTAAAGATTACAATCAAACCATAGTGGTTGGGATTTTTCCCAACTACTTTCTTCCTTTTTTCCTATCACTACATTCATTTGTTACAATACTCATTCTGATTGATATGAGTCAGTTTATTCTTGCTCTTTGCGGATTCCCTGCTTCTGGTAAATCAACACTTGCGGATGCTATTCAGCGTGCATTGAATTATGAGGTTGAGATTGTAAGGACTGATGAATGGCGAAACGATGAATACTATATCGATTGGAAACCTGAAAAGGAAAAACCAGTTCGCCAAAAAGCACTAGCAAGAGTCAGGACTCTGGTTGCAGAGGGGAAGAGTGTCATCCATGATGATACTAACTATTACACAAGTATGCGACACGAGTTGTTCAAGATAGCAATCGAGAATAAATGTGGATTTACAATTATCCATGTTGCCACACCAGTATTAGTGGCTCTAGAATGGAATAAGGAACGTGAGGGTTCAAAAATTCCTGATAGTGTAATCCATGATATCTTTGAACGATTTGACAATCCAGGTCGACGATATCTTTGGGATAACTCAGATCTCAAAGTTTCTCTGGAGAAGCAAGAAATTGATAGTGTCGTGCCAGAAATCTTAGAAATCCTAGAGGATCTAGAACCTGCAAGGGAACCAAAACCAAGGTTGATTCCAAGCACTCAATTTGAAAGGTTAGATATCGAAACTCGGTTGACCGTATCAGAATTTCTTGAGGAACACACCGAACTAAGAAACAATAGAGAGGTATCAAAGATTAGAAGACATGTGCTTCGCATGGCATCCGAAAGAGGGGTTCCATTGAAAGGTGTACATTCGCTCCTTTGGAAAGAATTGATGAAATTGCTATGATGGCGGCCTCCTAAGAGAATCGAACTCTCAACGCTTGCACGTTCATGGGTTTGAAGCCCACGGAGTCGGACCACCGACTCTGTAGAAGGCCAATATTGGACTTGTAATCTTCAAACTACCGCGATTATTTAATTAATCTAAAGGTAACGGCTTATGACTTCTAGAGTTCCCTTTTTCCACTCAATACTTTTCTTAGCTAATTCAGAAGCAATGTTTCCTGGAAGTGGTTCCTCGTGTGGCAATGACTCTATGTTTGCTAACCAACCTGAAGTTGTGAGCGTAAGTGGATGTACTCCACCTTCACCCTCGGTTGCCTTAATCATCATCTCTCTACCATGGGCTACCTGATAATAGACCTCGTTTTGAGGTGCTTTCTTCAAAATTTTGTAGACCACCCTGTCCCAACAGGTTTTAGCTACTAGGGCTCTATTAAGCTTGGATCTATCTTCCTTAGAAAGAGACTGGAATTTGCTAATGGACTCTTCAAAGCTTTCCTTGATGTCATCCAAGTATACCTTGAGCGCAACTTCATCCTTGCCCTGAGCACGTAGCTCAACTGATGAGTCCTTTCCATCCACCTTGATTGAAGCAAATGCTTTCTCACCTGCAATTTGCAGGGAAAATTTAGCATTCCCTTGAAAGGTTGTACTTTCTGCTTCGCTATATTCCTCTAGGATTACATTTGGTTTAGAAGCAATAGCATACCATACAACTCTGAAGACTGCAGCAGAATCTTCGAAGCTGTACCTCTGAATCTGAGAAACCTCAGCCATTTCATCAGTCGCATTCACTTGTCTAGCCCTCCCTCAAGGACGCTTTGTTCATTTACTGGCCTCCTTAAGAAGTTTAGTTGTTGCAATTACAACGTCTTCTTTTCTTACTCCAATCGCTGCATTCATCACAATATAGCTATGAGGATAGTTATCCGTTGATGATCCATAGTTTCCTTTCTTAATAGCTCTGGGACCCGTCACTCGAGCATTATAGAGCCTTGCTCCAATTTCATTTACATCAAGATTATCCATTGTGATTGCGAATGCAACTGGATTATTCACTTCTAGAATTCGTTGGTTGATTTTTTCAGCGATATTGAGAAGATTGTCTTTAAGCAACGCTAGGTTTTCTAACTGCTGTTTCTGCAATTCCTTGTACCTCTCGTGACCCAGTGCAAGAAGAGCTGCAAGGGTCTGTATAACCGGAGCTGCGGTCGCACGACCGGCATAGGTATCCGCAGTCCATTCAATGACCTCTTGATTTGGTGATACCACTATTGAGCCACCAATTGGGGTTAGAAAATTCTTGTCACTACTCTGTATTACTGCATCTACTCGTCCGGCATCAATTGCAGACCGAATCTGCATCATTGTATCTTGGGATTGAACTCCATAAGCATTATTGATTACAAAAGGAATATCATGATCTGAGCATAGACGGGCGATTTGTTTCACTGGGTCTGATTCTCGCGGTGGAAAGAATGTTGTTGTAGCTAGAACTGCACAGGATTTTGTATTCGTGATTTTCTTCTCAAGATCTCCAAGGTCCACACGAACTGCATCGCCTTCAATGACAGTCGGGATTTGCACTTCTTCTAATCCCGCCAAGGCAATTCCACGTTGTGGTGAAGCGTGGTCTATTCTTGGGTAAAGTACCCTTTCTATTCCAAGTTCTCTTCTCAGAGCTCCCATAACAAGTGCAATACTCATCCCTGTCGATAGGGGAATCACTAGACCCGATTTAGCATTACTAAGTCCCAATTTTCTGATGGCATCCAGAGCTGTACTATTTGCCACCTGCTGCATAAGTGATGCCCCAGCTGCTTTAGGTTGTGGAGCTGTAAGCTGACCACTTCTACCTATTCCATGATTGAAGTTTGCAGCCAGTTTACCTACAAACGGTGATGCAACTCGTGCCTCTCGTTCTCCTACTCTAGCTGCATCTGGATCTTTGTCTGTATCCATTGATGAAAGAATCTGCACCATCAATTCAATCTGGGGATCAGATAGTGAACTCTCTGGGAATATTCGTCGATTCAAGACATCACGCACAGGAGCTAGGAGCGCGTCTATTGTAGTTCGGCCCCTACGAGCCATGCTCTCTGGAATTGTCTTATCCAAAATTCTCTCGATTTCATCATGGTCCAAAGCTATACTCCTCCTCTACAAGGCGTTCATAATGTACTTCATCATCTTTTCTAATATCCGTGTCAAATGATACTGAAACGACACCCCGAGTACCGAATGGAGACCTAATAATCCCGACTGCACCACTTACTGAGCTAACTCGAGCTTCGATAATTGTTTCAGCAACGCTCTTACTGGAGGCTAATCCTTCGACAAGGACATCATCATCGCGAATTCTCTGAACTTTACCTACTCGTATCTTCCTCTTGTTCAGGATTATTTTTTCCTTAATTTCTGAAATCCTACCTGAACCAATTATTCTCATTTCAGTGGGTGGTAAGTCTGTCCGAAGAAGTAAGACTATTGCACTTGCATCAATTGCTATTGGTCGCTGAAGTACTAGGGCAGCTTCGAATTCTCTTGCCTTGACCTCATCAAGTACTACTCTTTGTCCATTTTGTACATCAAACGGGATTATCTGTGCTGTTGTCATTGGCATACCTATTGCCACACTGATGACCATTTTCTTAGTGATTCGTCCATGATAGAGTGGATTGATTTTTGTATTGATAAGAACTGCATCAGAAATGGGTATGGTTTTTGGTGTACTTAGATAATCGCCTCGTGAAATTTGTATGGGGTCTATTTCAGATATATTTACTCCTACACGATCTCCTCCAGAAGCTTCAAGGCGGCTTGAGCCAAATGTTTGAATCGATCGAACTTTGCTGGTTAATCCAGTAGGGGAAAATTCTACAGGGTCATTAGTAGATAGATGTCCTCGAAGAATTGTCCCTGTAACAACAGTACCATGCCCTTTTACAGAAAATGCATGATCGATAGGCATCAATACTGGCCCCTCAACACTTCGTGTTCTGGGTACTATTACTTTGAGAAGCGCTTTCCGCAGATTATCGATACCTAATCCGGTATGCGATGAAACCTTGACATACTCGCTCCTCGTAAATCCTGCTTCTTCTACTATCTTCATCATCTTATCTTCTACTTCTGCTAGTCGTTTGTCATCCACCAATTCACTCTTAGTAATTGCAATTACTACCGAGTCGATATCCAAAGAACGCAAAACAAGAAGATGTTCACCAGTTTGTACTTTTGGACCTTCATCTGCAGCGACTGTAAGAATTGCAGTATCGATGATATTTGCACCTGCGACAACACTTCTAATGAGGTCAGCATGTCCAGGTGCATCGACAAGGGTAACAAGATACTTGTCAAGAACGAACATTGTGAAGCCAAGGTCAATCGTGATTCCGCGTTCCTTTGATTGTGGATGTTTATCCAGCCCTGCAGTAGATACATGATCACTAATAGCACGAGCTAACGCTGTCTTGCCGTGGTCGATATGACCCATTAGACCAATGTGTACAGGCACGAGGGTGTCCATAGTTTTCCAACCACACCAATTGTAGAATCAAACATAAAACCTTCCTAATATAGATTAGATAGTAGAGGAGTTTAATTGGAGGCCTGACAAACAATATGCTATGGTATCTAGGTCTCTTGAGAAGATGATGCTCATAGCTGTAGGTCTTTCAACTGCAGTAATTATTGGAGTTCCAGTATTACTTTATGCTATCAATACAATGTCGTATTCTACTCATCTTCAGGATGCACAAATGGCGGCTGGAGACATCTTTAATGCAACAGAACGAATGGATTTAGGCGAGGTGGATAATCTCACCATTCGCGTTCACATTCCAACTGGTATGTCGATGGTTGCTGATGGATATACATTGACGATATCAGTATTAATTGATGGTCAGACTACAAGTTGGTTTGATTCCTACGTTCATCAGATAGTCATTAATCCCCCTACTGAAGCAGGATATTACGATATAGAATTCACAATGGTTTCAAATGTAATCAATATAACATACAAATGGATTCATCTCTAGCTGTATCACTATCGTGTAATCGTATCTCTTTTAATTCAGCATAACGTTTTTAATCAGGCCACAAGTTCTCGCCGTCATTAGCGCTCTAGGCGAGGAATAAATTCATGACTGAAGATACCGGAAAGATAGAAGACACTGGTGAGGTCGAAGAAACTTCAGAGCCAGATGTAGAGGTCGAAGAACCGGTTACAGAAAAAGAAGTGAAAGAGAAGAAAGAAAAGAAGCCTAGAGGAAATCCGCTTGGTTTCATCTTCAATCTCAGAATGCTTCGAAGATTTGTTCAGATAGGTTTCTTCTTTGCGATAAACGCTTACATCTTTGTTGCATGGTTTCACATGCCTAACGTAACTAAATTCTTTATTTCATTTAGAGATATAATGCCCTCCCTTCCGATATTAGCACCACTTGAGGCTCCATTTGGGGCAATTTCTGGGTCTTTTGATACGCTTCAGCAAACATTCTCTACTGGCATATTTCCATTCTTCACATTGGGTGCAATGATAATAATCCTGATTTTTGTTGGTCGAGCTCCTTGCGGGTGGATTTGTCCTATTGGTACTATCCAAGACTTTGTTACTCTGCCGAAGAGAACAAAGATACGTCCGTCTCCATCAACTGAGAAAGAACTCAGGAAAGTTAAATTATACATCTTTGTTGTTGTTGTTGGCTTGGCAGTTTGGATGGGAATTGCACGAGCTACCGGAACTGCTGAAACACTTGAGGCAGCGTTAGGAATGTTTGCAAATGATGCTTTTGCTCCATTGAATCCTGCTTATATTTTATTCAAAGTTCTTGCTTTGGATGTTCTCTGGCCAACAAGTTTTAGCACCCTATGGTACTTCAGCACATGGGGTTTTGCACTATTACAATTTGCATTTGTAGCCATCATGTTCATCATTTCATTTTGGTTTCCAAGATGGTTTTGCAGATGGCTTTGTCCTGCAGCA
This sequence comes from Candidatus Thorarchaeota archaeon, assembly GCA_018238205.1. Taxonomy (GTDB): domain Archaea; phylum Asgardarchaeota; class Thorarchaeia; order Thorarchaeales; family Thorarchaeaceae; genus SMTZ1-45. The sequence goes on along the minus strand of JABCTV010000053.1, from coordinate 9,112 downwards.
TATCTTTACGGCATATTTGCTAAAGAGTCATTGATTGGTATTGGTAGGAATCCTGCGAGATGTACTCCTGATACTTGCAATGTCTGTGAGGTCGTATGTCCAATGAATATCAGGATCAGGAGATTTCCATACCAACATATGCATAGTCCTGATTGCATTATGTGCTTAGATTGCAAGAGTCACTGTCCCAATGATGCAATAGTGTTGAGGTTCTCATAAATCAGATACGCTAGTTATCTTGAGCACTTCTTCAAACTCACTATTCAGTTTAGAAAAGGCCTTGATTAATTGAAGCCCGTACTCGGTTACTTTGGCTCCTCCACCTCCAACAGTACCACCCTTGAAGGTTTCAACGATGCGGATATCGAGTTTTTTCTCAATCTTCTTAATGACTCCCCATGCATATCGATATGACATTCCTAGTTTCAGTGCACCTTTAGTTATTGTACCCTCTTCATGAACTGCTTGTAATATTGCACAAGCACCCGGACCAAAAATATACTCTCCATCTCTTTCAAACCACAATTTGTAATTGGGTCTTAGATCTTGAGTTTTCTTCATTCACTAAACCTCCACTCAACATGAAGACCACATAACGTGGACTGAACTGTCTATTTAATGACCCCAACGGAGTCTTTCGCCCTTTGTTTCCTTCTTGAAGGCCTTCTTCACAACCTTCCAGTGGTCTGCACAGAGGTAAACCTTTCTTGATCTGGCATCTTTCACTTTGAAACCGGAGGAGGAAACACTCTCCATGATTCTCACTGTAGCAAAGGATCTCTTCGATGGCTTTCTACAGCCGACAATACTGCATTCTTTTGTAGATGACGACACATTCGACACTTCAATTGTGTAGCAGTGATTAGTCATTATAATGTTAGTGTATATGGTTCAATCATGACCCGTTCTAGGTGTTAGAACCGGACCCTTTGTGAAGTCAAACATGTCTAGGGTTTCTTCATTCATTGAGAGTTTGACCACTTTGGTATCGTCTACAAGTCCAATCCGACAGGCTGACAGCTCGTGCTCCTTCGCGACTTGTTTCAACTCTGGAAGATTCTCCTCTTTTATTGCGACTAAGAATCCAAGAGAGATATACATGCGGAGCCAATCCTCAAGTATGATGTCTGCTGGTCGTGCTCTATCAATTGCATCCAGATCTATAGTTCCGCCCATTCCAGAATATTCCAACATCATTGCTGCTGTGCCTGCAATCCCAGCTACTGACACATCCTTTGATGCTGTAACAAGTTGTCTATCTGCAATATCATTCATCACTGAGAGGCGCTTTACTACATTTTCAGAGGACCGATCTGTTACTGAGTCCCATCCTAGCTTGTAGTGAATACCTCTTTGGCCCGTTCTATCAAAAAGAACGATAAGGACATCATCTGCTTCCGCGCCTCCTGCGGTAAGCAGGCTATTCTTCTGAACAGTTCCAGTTGCAGATCCTACAACATATGTTGATGAGGAGTGAGGATTGGTATGTCCTCGAACTATGGGTATCTTGAATGTATGCGATCCTGTGATTAGCCCATCTAAAATGGCTTCCCCGATATCTGGGTCTGAGTATGATAATGCTACAGCAAATGAAGTTGGAGTTCCACCAGCTGCATAGATATCCATGACATTAGCTAGGACTGCATTGAATCCTGCTGCACGGGGGTGTTCCAAACATAAATCTTCTACAATCGCATCAGTTGTGAGAAGAACAAAATCATCTGAGTTAGTGCTTATTGCGGCTGAATCCTCCCCAAGACCATGTGGTGTATCTCCCTTGAACGAACTCGCTCGAAGCTTGTCAATAATTGATGGTAGTACAAACTTGCGAGATATTCCATCAAAGTTGATCAACATAGTGAGAATATCATCAAGGCGCGTCAAAGGGATTCCCCATTAAATGAACACCGTGATTTTATGGTCCACTCATAAAATCAATCGCGAAAGCAGTCTGACCTAGTATGATACCAATACCAAGAAGTGATATTCCTATCATGAAATATATGAGCGCTCTCATCTCGGGACGAATTTCTTCAAACACTACATTTCACCTTCGCGTAACTGCGATGGTCTTTATGTTGCTTATAGATATTTTGGGACCTGCACGAGTTGCAGGTGTCCCGATTATTCACCTTTTCCCCGCTAGTCTTAGCAATTCTTCTAACTTCTTTTGGCTACCTGTTACAATCTTGATTTCTCTCTCCAATTTTGCTTTGGACGTTTCATACTTTGATCTTGAGATATCTCCAATTTTGAACTTGGCATTAATTCTGCTCATCTCTTTGTCAAATATTTTCAAAGTCTTCTTTATTCCCTTAGCCCATTTCTTCCCTGTCTTTATTGCTTCTTTCAGGTTAGAACGAAGATCCTTGATAGTTTGAAGGATTTCCACTCTTTGTTCTCTATAAACCTCTTTATCCACATTTCCTGCAATTTCCTCTAGCTTGGTTAATCGCCCTTCATGTTTATCAAGATCCTCAAGTAGTTGCTCAAGGACAAGTTTATTCTTTACAGAGATGAGTTCTTGTTTGCGAGATTTCATCTGCTCAAACTCTGTACGTAAGGCTTCAGCGCGTGTTGATAGAACAGTTTTATCTGCCTGCTGTAGCTGCAAAGCTTGTCTTGTTGCTTGGGTCTTCTCGATTATCCTGTCTAGTTCTTTATCAATCACAGCGAGTTCTGCATGTGCTAATAGAATTGCAGCAGCGTCAGAGTGCATATTCTCAATATTCACATCGAAATGTGGTAAAGAAACAGGTTCAATCTCCTGAATTTCTTCAGAAAAATCAAGGTCTTGTTTTATTGTTTTTTCTATCTCACTCTGTGGGAGTGGTTCTCCGCAGAGCTTGCAAAACTTTCCTTCTGGAACTTCAAGCCCGCACGATAGACAGGTAACAAGTAGTTCTGGCATTATGTGTTCCATCCACTACATAGACAGGTCCGACTAGTCAGACCTAATTAACCAATCAACGACTCATGTCAGGGTGCCTAATCGACCTGCGACTTCGTCGAGTTGGCCCTTTGTTGTAACAATTGTACTGACTCCATAGGTTGGTAGTACCTTCAACTCTTCAACCAAGAGCGCTATTGCCCTTGTAGAATCAATCTCCTTCTTATCTAAGGAACCATCAGGAAATGTGAGTGATGCCTCAACCCACTTCTCTTTCGTGTCGTCGGCTGGGAAAAGGCAATAGATGTAGTCATCGTTACTACATATGAACGATGGCGAGGTTTCCCAAGCATGGGCGAGCATCGCACCAAAGTCTTTTGCATTCGTAGCTTTGTCGGCCATTAAGAATCATCCTCAGGGGCTATACATAACATCGAGATTGCTAACTTATTTGTTTTGCTCATGGATTGTTCATGGCTTATGGTCTGTGCCACGCAAAGGAGTAATGGGCTATCTCACCATTATCTTTTACAGTGGCGATTATGAACCGCTTCCGAACGCTTGTTGCCAATCTTCCTGCCCTAACAATATCTAATGGGACTACACCATCTTTCTGGGGGATTACATGAACAAGAAATGGCGCGTGATCCAGGCCTGGACCTTTTTCGTATACGGCGAAATCCGTACCAAATTTCAAACCAGGGCGAATAACATAGCCAAGTCCGCGCAACTGTGAATAGACTAGAAATCGATCTTTGAATTCATCCGATATCTTTTGACCAATATCTAAAATCTCTTCAAGACTGAGAATATGATCATCCTTTGAATCCAGAACCTGTAATCTTGATTCTTTCGTGAGGTATGCACACTCGAGGAGAGAGAGCTCTAGTGGTTTATCGAAGACAGAAGATTTTGGTTTTCTGATGCCTACTGGTTGCCCAAAGTATCCATTATCGTAGAGTGGCATTCCATGTTCTGGATTCCAAACAATAGCTCTGTCACCCACCAATCTAGCTTCTGCTATGGTGGATGTTTCATCTGTCAATTCATAACACCTGATCACATGTTGAGAGTGAGTGATAATGTCCTGATGGTGATAGCAGCATCCTCACCAAAATTAGCAATATCCTCCATCATGTTGATGAAGTCTCGGAATCGTAGTAGGATAGCTAATGGAATTTCAGCAGGATATAGTAGGGACAAAGTTTCACGTTGTAGGACATCAATTTTCTTCTCTAGAGAACAAATAGCGTCAGCTTTTTTCATTGACTCTTCCATATTTATTGATAAAAATCGAACTGCTTCTCGTTGTTGAGTAATCTCTTCGATTACCAGGTCGCTCAATTTACCAATCTTCTCTTTCAATTCTCCCTCTGGAGTCCAATGGTCGACAATAGCTGACAAGTCGTACAAACACCATTCTGCACCATCAATCAATTTGTCGTTGTAATGTACAAGTCGAAGAAGGTCCTCTCGCTGCATCAAAGTAACTGCTTTAGCCAATTCATTCAATAGGGTGCGCTTAAGGTCATCACCCTTCTCTTCAAGAGATGTTACCTTCTCTAAATCCTCTTTTGTAATTGAGCCCTTTCCTGCCAACCATTCTGTTACTGCTTTTGCAACCATCTTGCTTGCAGATAGAGCTACTCGGAAATGTTCTTCCAACATCTGAGTAATATTGCTGAGTTCTGACTTGAGGAACCTATCGTTATCTAGAACCATCTCTCACACCATCTTTAGCTGGAGTGCTTTGGACTATCTTTTTAATTCTTCTGGACATCGCGATATGTGAGGATTTTCACTATGGAACTGTGGCAGATTATCGTTGCACTCATTCAGGGTCTTGTGGAATGGTTACCTATCAGTAGTGAAGGTCAAATTGTATTCTTCATCTACAACTTCACATCCGTTCCTGCAGACGAGATACTCTCTCTTGTTGTATGGTTACATTTGGGTACATCATTAGCTGTCATTGTACGATATCCTAAGATTATCCAAGATCTAATCCTATTGAAAGACCAAGTCTTATTGAAACGCCTCATTATAGCTACTATAGGAACTGCAGTAACTGCAATTCCTCTCTACTTCTTCCTCAAGAGCAGTATGTCTGTATTTCAAGGCGAGATATTGAACATACTTGTTGGAGTTCTACTCCTAGTGACTGCTATTGTGTTGTATCTTCCAACACGTCAAACCACTGATTTAGACTCAGAAATTGAAACAAAAGAAGTAACAGATAGAGAGGCACTTGTAACTGGACTTGTTCAAGGTACAGCTGTACTCCCTGGACTCAGTCGTTCAGGAGTTACAGTTTCTTCTTTACTAATGCAACGAGTCGACAAAGAAACAGCTTTACGATTCAGTTTCCTGATGAGCGTACCCGCAGTATTTGGAATTCTCGCAATAGAGATTCTCACAGGGAATACTATTCCTTCAAGTGTTTCACTTGTAGATTTGGTTCTCATTGAAGCAATTGTGTTCATTGTAGGTCTTGCATCAATGGAGTTTCTCCTTCGACTAGCTAGAAAGATAAGCTTCTGGAAGTTATGTCTAGTCCTAGCTCTAATTGCGATAGTATTAGGAATTCCAACGTTCTTCTGATCATTCGGCACGTTTCTGGAACATCATAGCTATTGGAGCGTTGGCTTTCCTCCACTCAGCAAGTTTTCCCTCATAATCAAGGGGTATAGGATGCCTACCATGATTTCCTATAATGATGAATAGAGTATCATCTCGAGCCTGACGAAGTAGGACTTTAATCCAATTATCAGTACGACGAACGATCTTCTCGAGGAGTGTCTTTGGAGGAGTCCTATGACCATATTGAGCATAAAGGCTTTCAAAATCAAGAAAGTGGAGATACAGTAGCTGGCTCTTGAATATGTACTTGGTTGATTCGATATATGTTGCCATATCATCTCGAGGATTAACGGTATATCCTGGTCCAAATCCAAAGTCTACCATATCTTGTTCTCGACAGATAACACGTGTGACTTTCCCATATGATTTCGCGTGATTGATTAAGTGGAAATCTTGATGAGGTCCATGTAGCAAAGTCTTGATCAATGGTACTGCATATGGGTCATCTGTTTCAATGACAGCAAGCGCCTCCATATTTTTGATCAATGCCTCTGGTTTGTAGACAACTGCCTCAAACAGTCCAAAATTATCAATAACAATCATGACCACAGCTTTTGCATTGAATTTCTGCAACAGTTCTTGATTTGGTGGCAAGAGACCCTCTGGAATATCAATTCCTAGAAACCCTAAAATTGTTGATGGAAACTCCATTGCTGTGGTTCTGACCTGTGGGAACGACATTCTTTTTCCTCATCCTCTACTACCAATTACTACTAAGGACACACAATAACTTTTGCTGACTGTCCATATAAGCCACACATTCTCACTGAATGATGATATGACCTCTTTAACCTATGGAAGGATTATTAGGCGCTAAACATTCTCGACCATCATGAGGTCGATTGATGACTCTTGCAGACGTAGTTTACAATGACTCAGTCAAGTTCATCCTTTCAGGGGGGAAAGGTGGTGTTGGAAAGACAAGCTGTGCAGGAGCCATGGCTGTGCTCTCTGCCAATCGAGGTTTTCGAACACTTGTATTATCCACCGATCCTGCTCATAGTCTAAGTGATAGCTTTAATCAAGACCTCTCGGGTGGGGAAGTTATAGCCATTGAAGGTTTCAAGAATCTCTGGGGTATGGAGATTAGCACTGAGAAAGGTATGCAAGATTTTCAGCAGACTCTTGGAGAAACTCCTATGGGTCCAGAAGCGGAGATGGCTTCATCTCTTATGGGTGATATGACGGGTATGGCTCCTCCTGGATCTGATGAAGCAATGGCTTTTGGAAAGATATTGGAGTTTATTGAGGACACATCATATGACCGAGTAATCTTCGATACCGCACCAACTGGACATACATTGAAGCTCTTGGAATTACCAGATATGCTTGACACTTGGCTTGGAAAATTGCTAACAATGCGCCAGAGGCTTAGTTCAATGATGGGTGGCCTGAGAGGTATGCTTGGTGGTGATGCACCTCAGGAAGATAATTCTTGGGAGATGTTACAGCAGACAAAGGATAAGATACGGACTGCTAGTGCTCAACTCTCAGACCCTGATATGACTCAGTTTGTAGTAGTCATGATACCAGAAGCTATGGCCGTATTTGAAACACAACGATTATTGACCAGTTTGGATAAATGGAAGATTCCTGCAAATCACATTGTTGTGAATCAATTGGTCCCACCAAATCCGACATGCCATTTCTGCTCTAAACGTTATGAGATGCAACAGAACAATCTCAAAGATATCGGGGAACTCTATTCTGATATGGATCTGATTGAAGTACCACTTTTCGATGGAGAGATAAGAGGGATAGAAGAATTGACAAGATTGGGTAAGATACTAACGGGTGAATTGGAGGAATAAATGTGAAACATTCTACGAAACGAAAAATAATCTCACTCATTTTTGTAGTAGTATTCTTAGGTTCAATGGTTGCAGCCATATGGCTTTCTTTGAGACCACCATGAATGAAATTAGGCACCCTTAACACGTTTTACAACTGGTGGCCGGACCTTGTATAGAATCCTACCCCCACAGTATGGGCACTTGACGCCTGGTAAGGTCTTAAGGCCCTCTGGAGTTACTTCTCTATGACAGCTATGACATGTATATACCACGGTGAGTCACCACTTCGATTTCTCAAGATTTGTCAATATGAAGGTTTGCTTAGGTCCCCTGGACAACAATACTCGCAACAAGTCCACAGCTCAACACATCAATCACTCTTACAAAGGACATCAGTGTTTATGAGCCATCGCCCATGAGAAACTGGTCATCGATGATCTCGACCTCGAAAACCTTTCCATCGTCCCAGAGCTCACAGGTCTTCTGCATTGTCCAAAGATGTGTTCCATCCCATGCAATGTCCGTGGTTTCTAATGCGACAGGGTATCTCTGAAGTAAACCGACTCCTTGGTATATTCCAACGAGAGGTCCTTGAACATCCTAATAGGAAACAGTGTGCTATCTACGCTCGGGTTTCAGGGCATCGCCAGAAGACCAATGGTGACCTAGACCGGCAGCTCAAGGTACTAACCACGCATTGCAAGCGCCATTTCAAGACTTGGCCTCTGGTCTTCACAGACATTGGCTCTGGCCTCAACATGAAGCGTCGAGGGCTCAGACGACTCCTCAACATTGCACAAAAGGGAATCATTGAAACCCTGTTCATCACCCATAAGGACCGTCTTGCTCGCTTTGGCGTGGACCTCATTGAACACATCCTGACAGATTACGGTGTGAGACTCGTCATTCTCCATGAACCTCTATCACAGTTTCCACAGGAGGAGCTGGTCACTGACATGATGGTCCTCATCGCCTCGTTCTCAGGTCGGGTCTATGGACTCCGTGCGGCCGTCTTCAAGAGAGGCCAGGTTCACTCCTCCTCCTCCTTATCCTCTTCTTCTTCCAATCCCTCTTCGTAGTCAGGTTCCAGTCCCTCTTCATACCCCGATTCGATATACTCTTGTTCTCCCTCAACCTCCTCTTCGACCAACAACTCGACATCAGGAACGTTTCTTTCAACCCACGCAGAAAGTCTATTCCAGAACAACTTCTTGTTCCTGAAGTTGTAATGACTCAGGTCACCCTCCAAGAACGCAGCATCCAGCATATTCAGGACCTGTTCTGGTGACTCACCACAGTCCGCCTCAATGGTGATGTCCATATAGGACTCGTCTAGACCCCCTCCCACTGGAATGACACCAAAGCTGAAGACAGTTCCTGTCGATTTTGAAACACGGAGTTCACACGGTGAACTCGACTTGGATGAGTATCCACTGATCCTGAGACCGGACTGCACTGCTTCCTCAACCTGTGTGAAGTTCTCGACTCGACCATCTGGGACTCTTGACGTAATCAAGCCCAGTATCCTTGCACACTCCTTCTTTGCACCATACCCATGCTCAAGCTCTATAATTCCTCGACTATCTCTGGCATACAGTCCGGAAACTGTAGACTGTGCAGTCCACTCAAGATGTTCTCTATCACGCCAGGAGATCTCTACATACCATTCCTGACCCGCCACCTGAAGATAGGTCCCTGGTTCAAGACGTTTCAGAGACATACCGAGCTCTCGTAGAAATATCCTGATGAACTTGTCCTCATGGAAGACGATACTCTCGTCCTTCTCAGA
>JABCTV010000212.1 GCA_018238205.1 Candidatus Thorarchaeota archaeon | reverse complement strand
AGAATTGGAAGCGAGTTTAGAAGATAGAAATCAGCATATCCAAAGCCTTGAAGGAGAAGTATCAGAAATAAGGAATACCATCGCTCAAAAGGACGAAAGGGTAAGAGAATTGGAAGCGAGTTTAGAAGATAGAAATCAGCATATCCAAAGCCTTGAAGGAGAAGTATCAGAAATAAGGAATACCATCGCTCAAAAGGACGAAAGTGTAAGAGAATTGGAAGCGAGTTTAGAAGACAGAAACCAGCATATCCAAAGCCTTGAAGGAGAAGTATCAAACTTAAGGAAGGATATTGCACAGAAAGATGAGAGGGTAAGAGAAATTGAGATGGAGAATTTGAGAATTAACACTGAGCTAAATTCGATAAAATCGAGCGTGACGTGGCGAACAGTAATGAAATGGCATTCATTTGTTGAGAAAATAGCTCCACGTGGAACAAGAAGGAGAAGATGGTATGATCTGGGCATAATTGGGCTAAGAACGATAGCGAATGAGGGTTGGAGGAGCTTCTGGTGGAAATATAAGTATTATATAAAGATGCGTGAAGGAAGAAAGAAGAGAGATGGTTATAAGATCTGGATTGGAAATAACGAGCCAAATAAGGCGCGAGGTGGAATTTTAGCTAGTGCAGCAGAAGAAACGTTCTGTTTGACACCCTCCGAATTTAGGCCTCTCGGTAAGGCGAGAATTGCTGTGGTTATTCATGTTTATTACATCGATTTGTTTGAAGAGATTTGCTCATACCTAAAGAACATTCCTTTAAAGCATACCCTATTAATCTCGGTGAGCAAAGAAGAAGATCAAGCAATCATAGCCAAACAGATTGAGAATCTGCCGCTTGTTGAACACGCTGAAATCAGAGTCGTCGAGAATCGGGGTCGAGACATTGCTCCGATGCTCGTTGATTTCGCACCATTTATAATAGATTTTGATTATATATGTCATATACACACTAAGAAAACCCTCCGTTCTGGTTTTGAGCAATGTGAATGGCGTCAATACCTCTGCGAGATGTTACTTGGCTCAAGGGAACGGGTGCAGGCAATATTCTCTGTCTTCGAAATGGATCCATCTGTTGGAGTGATTTATCCGGAAGTGTTTGATGAGGTCCCTTATTGGGGCCAAACATGGTTGTCGAACAAAGGTATCGCGTCATCGCTGTTAGGCAAACTCGATATTAGGTTTGATCCAGATGAGTATATAGACTTCTCGGCCGGATCCATGTTTTGGGCTCGGAGAGAGGCCCTAGATCCATTGCTTGATCTGGGTCTTACGCGCGACGACTTTCCTGAAGAACATGGTCAGACAGATGGCACATTGCAACACACGATCGAGCGATGCTTCGTGCTTGTTGCACAGAGTAAAGGCCTAAAATATGTGGTTATTCGGGACAGGAAGGACCACCTGTTTTGTTATCGGAGTAACAAAAATCTTCACTATTACTTTTCGGAATCGTTCGAGGCAAAGCTACGCATTGGATCGCCAGTTGCGGAGGTAGTATCTTTTGACATATTTGATACTCTTCTAACCCGACCGTTTGCAAGCCCGGATATGGTATTTGACTTTCTTGAAGAACAGGTTGCCAAAGAATTTGGTCTCAAAGGTTTTCGTCAAATACGGAAAGAATCAGAAAACATCGCTCGAGCACGCAAGCACTTTCAAGACGACGTAAAGATCTCTGAGATTTACTCGGTTTTTGCTGAACAGGCTAAAATTAGTACTTCAACTGCGAACAAATTGCTTGAATTAGAGGTGAGTACAGAAACCGCTATACTTGCACCACGCGAAAGCGTAATAAAACTCGCAAAAGAAGTAAAAGATTCTGGCAAAAGAGTGATTCTAGTTTCTGATACGTATTTAGAAAGAAAATACATTGAGGAGATTCTATTGGCAAAGGGCATCAATTTCTACGATGACCTTTATATCTCCTGTGAGATTGGCAAGCGAAAAGACAGAGGCAATCTATGGGAGTATGTCCCCGAGTGCGAGGGCGTGGCGAATAATAGGCTTCTGCATGTTGGGGATAATGAACAGTCGGATATTCACGCATTGGTGATCCGTGGCTTCATGCATCCGGTCCATGTTATGAAACCGTCAGTCCTATTTCGACAGAGTGAACTCGGCGAGGTCCTTTGGGAAGCTCTGAAGCCATATAAAAGCTGGAGAGAGAATTTATTGTATGGGATGATTGCCAATCTATATTGTTCAGATCCTAGCCCGAAAGAGCTTTTTGAGTCGAAGAAGCCTCTAAGCGATCCCTTCGCGTTTGGATACACTGTGTTTGGACCAATTGTGTTCAACTTTGTGTCATGGTTGATAAAAGTGTCAGCAAAGGATCATGTGAAGCAGCTTAAGTTCATTGCCAGAGAAGGCTTTCTCTTGAGTCAGGCATTTGAGAGTGTAGTAACACATCCAACCATAAAGAATTCAGGAGTAATACTACCTCGAGGAGCGTACTTCCTTTGTTCTCGCCGTGCTGCGATATTTGCGGCGTTGAGGACCGAGAAAGATATTCCTCGACTGCTAGAACGGTACTTCCAAGGCACGTTACGAGCATTCTTTCATGAACGACTGAACGTATCGGACATAGCAACCATTGAGTGCAGACTCGGTGCAGACGCTCTTGAGCAGGTTGTATATCTTCCGAAAGATCACAACCAAATTTTCACAAGTATTGTCAAGGTATTTGACGTCTTGACTCGGCAAGCGGAGGAGGAGCGGGAGGCGCTGCTACAATACTGCATTGAACAAGGAATCAATGGATCTGAGAAAGTAGGGCTTGTGGACGTTGGATACTCAGGAAGTATCCAAAAGGCTCTAGGTAGTCTATTGGGACATCCTCTAGCAGGGTATTATTTTGTGACTGACAAAATGGCATCAGAATTGAGCTCATCAGGCTCAATTTGTCGAGCTTATTTTGGTGATTTTGTAGATCCCCTCGAGGGCGCTCTGCCAATTCAACGCTACAGTTTGCTGATGGAGGCGGTACTAACCGCGCCGGAGGGGCAGTTGGTTTGTTTCCGTCGGAGCCCAACAGGCGTCGTGCCGGTGTTTAAAGAACCTGGCATCTCCCAGAAAGAGTTCCCCACAATTCGCCGCGTCCATGAAGGTACTCTGAAGTTTGTTAAGGATATGCTGGACCTATTTGGTTCGACTGCATTGGACATTGAGTTTCCCAAGGATCTTATTCAACATTGTTACGAACTGGTAATAACTGGTGAGTTGGAGATTGGTAGTTTAAGATCGGTACTAGCAGTGGAAGACAAATTTTGTGGGAACGCAGATATACCAGTGTTGGACTGGTATAACGGCAATGTCTAACCGCAACTATTATGGCCAAAAACCAATTCAATTGGTATTCGGTTAAGAGAATAGGCTGAGTAGTTAACGTCAATTTAAGAGCTTCTAGAGATGTGATAAAAGTGAAGTCATCTAAGAATAACTTTAGAATTTATTATTTGGTAGTGTCCTATAAACTGTGACCTTTATATGCACCTGGTCTGATAGTATATCCTATGATAGGACAAAATTCAAAAGACCTGATATGTTTGAACCCGGATTGTCAGGATTCCCGAAAGAGAAAGGCTGGCAACATCATCAAAAAAGGGTTCAATGCCAAAGGCAACCAGATGTTCAAATGCGAGACCTGCGGTGTGAGATTCCCTGAGACTGAAGGCACGAGATCTCAAAACTGGTCAGAAAAAGTCTCTGCTTCTCGAAATGCAAGGAGATGTTGGACGATCATCTAGATCTCTACCAGTGCTACACCAATTTTATCCGAACCCATTCAGCATTGACGATTAAAACTCCTAAGGGGATCAGAAACATCGAGAGGACGCCATGCATGGCAGAGGGAATTACTAAACATCCGTGGACGTGGAAGGAATTTTTGATGTTTAAGATAGGACATGAAACTTAGGACACTACCAAAAATCTGGTATGATGGCGAAGGTGATTACCTTGAAGTCATTTTTGAGCGTAAAGCGGGATATTTTAGGGCGACCGGAAACGATGTGGTGATGGAAAAAGTTGATGATGAAGGAAATATCCTTGGTTTTTCCATCCTAAAAGTGAGTGCATTGAAAGAACGAGAGCCGATTTCTGTCAGTTTGTGATGAAAATTAATTTGATATTACAAGAAGGTGCAAAAATGACTTCTGCCATGATTTTTGTCTTTTTAAAAAACATTTGCAAATAGCTTTATATATGGCATGTGGCTTAAATTAAAGATGTGAAATGAAATTATTTAGAGTGAATACAGATGGAAAGTTCATTCGGTATGCAGAACGTGACTTCAAGAAAGGCAATCAAGAGGAGGTATTGGAATTTTGGCTTGAAAACAACCCGGCATATATCTTAGAGGATGAGAATGTACTCATAATCGGTCGTCAGGTTCCGACAAACCTCGGCTCTATACTTGATTTACTTGGGATTGATAGAGAAGGTAACGTGGTAGTCATAGAATTGAAACGAGATCGCACACCTCGAGAGACCCTAGCCCAAATTCTTGAATATGCATCATTTGTAGAAAGCCTTTCATATAGCCAATTAGAGCGCATTTTTAAAGATTACGGTGGCGAGGAAAATCCTGGCTTAATTGATTATCATCGAAACTATTTTCAACTTGAAGAGGATGAAGCAGTTGCATTCAATAGAAATCAGAAATTGATTATTGTAGGACAAGTAATAACAAAAGAAATCAAGCAAACTTCGGCTTTCCTTCGAAAGAAGGGGATTGAGGTCTTTTGCCTGGAGTTCAAGTATTTTGAAACCAAAGCGGGTGAACGAATAATTTCAAGTGATTTTGTGATGGGGAAAGATATATCTTTAACGAAGAAGGTCAGTTCGGGTGCACTTCCGAGGATTGATAAAGCAGAGTTTGTCAACTCATTGGACCAATTTGGAAGAGCTTTCTTCGAGGATTTGCTTGTCTTCGCAGAAACAAACGGGCTTCCCGTTCATTGGGGTAC
>JABCTV010000211.1 GCA_018238205.1 Candidatus Thorarchaeota archaeon | reverse complement strand
CTGTAGTAGTGCGGAAATCTTCGTAGCTATCAATAAGGACCCTGACGCCCCAATCTTTGAAACATCTGACTTCGGGATAGTTGGCGATTTATTCGAGGTCCTGCCTGAGATTATAGCAGAGATCAAGAGGGTTCAGTCAGAGAGATAGAACTGTAGCCTGCCTGATATCACCATTCAGGGGCATGAAATATGGAAAAGTTTGATATTGCCCTCTCATCTATGAAAAAGTTCGTATGACTATCATTGAGGGGCGCAAGAGAGTAGAGGAATACTACCAGAGGATACTCAGACGGGAAAGAAAGAAGCTATTCAAGAGACATCGAAAGGATAAAACCAATCTGTTTACTGCTCTTCTTTATCTTATCAATTACAAGATTCGACCGGGATTGGTTCGCGATGATGGCTATACTCAGTTTCTCCAAGCTGAAGATATGACTCTTTTTCGCAATTTCATTGCGGTTCTGGATGAGTTCCTTGATTGGGGAGCGAATAGGACTAGAGATCTAGGTCACAAAGAGATTTTTGCCTGGATTAAGATTCTCATCAAGAGATTCCTTCCATTAGGACTGAAGAGGCTCTCTCTTGATAATGCTGTTGCCTGCAAAACTGAAAGAATCGAGCTTTCTAATGGAAGAATGGTTGATTCCTACTATCAGGCGTTCGAGGGGGCTCATGCAGATTGGTATAACAAATCCAATCCTGATGAAGAGTGGATAAAATACTACTATACGCATTCCAAAAAGTATACGGATGTAATACTGGAAAGAGTAGATGCTGATCTTAGTGCCCATTGCAAGATAGCCTTAGAAGAACTAGCCATTTTCAAAACGAGTGTTGAAACAGAGATCAAGAACCATTTGAAACGTGTGCCATCCTTGAGAAGGGAATCTGTGCCATTTATCTCCTTTGATGGAAAACAGCTATTGAAAGGAATGGGACTGAAAATTTCAGAAGAACGATCTCAAAAGTGGCTTAGAGAGCTTGAGTACAAATCAGATGGTGACATCAATCGATCACCATTTCTGAAGATCGCTGTTGCTGATTTGGGTCTTCGATATGTGCCAATAATAGCTGTGTTTGTTCCATTCGAGAGCTTTGATTCTGCTTGGATATACCATGCTACTAAGACTGCAAAACGTTCAACAGCTTTTGGCACGATGGGTCAGGACTGGGGACTTCTTTTTGAGAAATACGTCAGAGCGACACTTGCAAGAATTCATCCAGAATTGCGTGTTTTTCCGGGCAGCACCAAGATTTCACCAGATGATTTTCCCGAAATTAAGAACTGTTTCGATGGAATTGACAGAGAACGAATAGAAGTCGACGTCATTGCCTGGGATGAATCCTCAGTATACGTAATATCGTGTAAAGCGCCTGATATGGTTCATGGTCAGGAGATGTTCAGAGACATTTACTATGTTAGACAAATCCAGGTCATCAAGGAAATTGAAAAGAATCTTGATGCCGCCAGAGAGATTGACAACTATGCAGATTGCATCTCCAAGTGCACTGCATTTCTTGAGGAAAGGAATCTCACTGGAAAGCGGATAGCACCTATCCTTGTCACCTCAAATCTAGCACCTCTAGCAAACGAGAAGGTAAGACTATGGTTTTCAAAAAGGAATCCAGTTCCAAATGTGAGGATTCTTCAATCAAATCAACTCTCTGATTTGTTGAATTAAAATCTGGGCCCTTGTTGTGGGATGAAAGCTCTTTGGTCCTGAGTGACTGATGTACGGCTAAGAAAAGCAGATGCAGTTCTTGATTATCCCATTTCCTTGCAGCTAGTCTGTCGTGACATTGCACAGAGCGACGTTGATCATAAGGCATCGTTTTCTGAGGACAAAAACCAATATCGTTTAGAACACTCAATTTGAAGGCCATCTCCGTTTGATGTAGTGATAACCTTCTTCTACATTGAGTGCCTGCGTTCGACCACCTTGACGAACTACAAGAACTTTCTTTCCAGCGTGTTCAAGAAAAACTGGTTCGGAAGATGGCTTCACATCGACTCGACAAATGTCCTTTCCCTCAAAGACTGTTTTCGACAATTCGAAGAGAATTCTAAAGCCACCCCCCACCTTATCATTAAACACGCTAGTGAGTCGATTTTGAAAACCGTCCCAATTAGTCAAGTTTGAGTAATCCTTGTCAAGACCCACAATTCCCCCTTTGTCACTTACGCCAATGAGAAGAACTCCACCATATGCATTCATAAAACCCGTAATTGCCTTGATAACAGGTATTTCGAGTTCCTTGTTGATTTCGTTCTTTCTATCATCCCATCTTAATGATAATTTGTATTCGATATGCTCCGATTCTCCTTTCTCAATTAAATCAGCAAGTGTCATATTCCTGATAGATTCAAGCACGGGAACCGTTGGAGCTCTTGAATACCAAACCCACAGGACAACAAGAAAGAAACTACCAAGTCCATACATGATTATCCTGATATTCATCAAAGTTGATTGAGTAAGTGGTGTATAAGATACAGGAACCTGGATTATGAAACCTGAATCCACTCCCAAGTACAAGTAGGATCTCACATTGGTTTCAGGAACTAGAATTGAACAAACCATTTCCGGCCAACGATCATAAGTGAGCTGCTCCCTCCTAATCATTGGAATTACGGCTTCTTCATTCACATCGATATCAATGAAAGCCAAACCCCCATATGTCCCAATATACAACCGCTTTCTATTGAAGTCCAACTCCAGTGCTGTTACGCGTTTTGACTCAAGACCGTCATCATCAGTTATTCTTGAACGAACGAGTTCAGCACTAGAACCATTCTCTTCGAATATGAAAAGCCCATCCTCATTTCCTACGAAGATTTTGTGTGACACTTGATGATATTCAATTTGATCCACAACAAGTGTTTCAGTTTCATCATCTTCTGTGCAGGTAAAATTTCTACCAGTTTGAAGGTCAAAGAATGCGAACCCTCCGCTGGTTCCAACTAACAACGTGCTTCCTCTGACACGCATACATTGAACATTGTTGGATGGAAGACCATTGGTTGTGTTAATGTATAGAACCTCACTTGGAGACCATGTATACCTTACAACTCCAATTGATGGGCTGCCCACGAAGAGGTATGTAAATGGGTGATCATAATAGAACTCGAGTTCCTCGAAACGAGCGGACCCTGTAACATTAGGGAGTCCAAAAGGTTTCATCTCATATTCATCGGATTGGTAGTTCTTTTCATAGACAAAGATGGAATCGTTTTCGCCCCCAGTAGCCATATAGAGATTCCAGAATCGTTCTTCTATATCATATGCTCCATAGTGCCAATGGTTGCTATCGACCACAATTGGACCCCCAGTTATATTATCATCCCAATGGTCATAGAAAAGAAGTCCGGACCGACTTGAGTATACGATTTCATTCTCGTTTGGATTCGTAAAGGCCATAGGTCTGATTGAATTTCCTGGATAATTAGTATCTACACGAATCCATCTCAAGTCCTCAAAAGAGGGTTGTATACCATACACTTCGATAACAGCTACACTGGGCAGTACTAGAAAGGTTATCACCAAAACTCTCATGAATCTATGGTCCAACCATCGTGGAATACGTGTATCTACAGATACTGCTTTCTTTGTTTCAGACCCCATTTCTACCATTTTCCGAATTATGAAGAGATGCTGTGCTGAAATCTGTTTTGGGTTCTAATACTAGAAGCTACTAATTACGAGGAGCATTCCATAAAGGGAATTATTGATTGCGTGGACTGACCAAGGGAGCACGATATTATCAGAGAATATCCATAAGAAACCCAAAGCGATACCTAGTGTCAACCTAGTTAGAAACGCGTAGAACAGAGCATTCACAGGATCAAACTGTCCAGAATTGAGTAATGATACTGACAGGAAATGCAATGCTGCAAATACTGATGATGTAATTAGCAAACCCGCTATTTTGCTTCGGTAGTATTGTGATACTCTAGGTTGCACAATTCCTCGAAAAACCAGTTCTTCAGCAAGTCCTATGAAGATTCCAGTAAAGAGGACATAGTATAATATCTGACTCAATCCTGAACTTGTTAAGAGTGCTGAGATATTGTCTAATTTTGGGAGTATGGAAATGATGAAACCCATGGCAACGCCAAAGACCACTATCCGGTGGAATTGCTTGGCGTTTTCAGTAACCTCTCCTCTAAAACCAATTGATTCTAGGGAGTATCTGCATCCTCGAATGAGAATTACAGCAATCGGAGCAATTCCTATCAATACAAGAAGACCGATTTCCAGAAGAATTCCTGAACCAGCGATGAGTGGATTAATAATCCATGCATATGTGAGATAGAGAACTAAAGCCAGCATAATTTCCTCAATGGGATTCGCAAATTGTTTCATTGGCGTGATGAATTCATCAGTTGAGTAGTTCAATGCGACATAGGTCATCAACAGGGAAAAACCGCCAATAAAGGCTACGTACAAATCATTGAAAGCGATTGCATAAGCAACACATACTGACGAGATGAATGTGACAAAGACCTGCAAAATAGCTTTGTCCCTATCTCCGATAATGACAGTTTCTTCTTCATCGGAATCTACTACAATAGTTTCACCCATTTCCAACCACCCTATGAGAAATCAATACGACCACTTAATGCTACCGACTTCAGAGTAGATTACTCGGGATTATCGCAGAGATCAAGAGGGTCCAATCAGAAAGATAGTATGCTATGGGGTATCATGTACTCGACAAAAAAAGGAGAATGGTGGGGACGGCAGACAACTGCTGCCCCCAAGTTTCCACTTAGGGCCGCAACTAGAAGTCTTGAGCCTTGAGTGTCTTTCGCTTGTTCGCCTTGGTTCGGGCGATTGCATCGTCGAGCATCTTGCCGATTGCCTTGTTGAAGGCATCATAGGAATCGCTGCCGACCATTGCACCCTTTTTCTTTGCGTGTTGTTTCATTGCCGATTTCACGAAGAAGGTGATCTTTGATTTATTCTTAGACATATTAT
>JABCTV010000052.1 GCA_018238205.1 Candidatus Thorarchaeota archaeon | reverse complement strand
TTGGCAGCTTTCTCGAACAGGACCTTGTGGTTGTTGTCCATGACAGGAGGTTCAGCCTTTCGTATGTAGGTATAGTCTCCTGTGGACTGGTAGGCCTGTCTATTGTTGGTCCATACTCCCTGTGAGCTCTCGTAGTGCTTCCTCGTGACTTGGTTGGTGATGTTTCTTTGGAGTTCTACCGTAATCGAGAGACCTGCTTGCACTGCTCTTGATATGACTCTCTCTGAATGGACTGGGATTGGTTTGATCGGGCGTCCTCTGGAGTGAGTCATCACCATTTCATGTACTTGAGCTCTTATAATTTTCTCTGTTTTTTACGGATTCAAAAATTCCTTATTCTTTGTAGTT
This sequence comes from Candidatus Thorarchaeota archaeon, assembly GCA_018238205.1. Classification (GTDB taxonomy): domain Archaea; phylum Asgardarchaeota; class Thorarchaeia; order Thorarchaeales; family Thorarchaeaceae; genus SMTZ1-45. The sequence goes on along the minus strand of JABCTV010000052.1, from coordinate 18,341 downwards.
TCTTATCTATTTGGCTTCAAACTCCATTATATTAATTCAAATAACCAAACGATATTTTATTCCGGTTACTACCGTAGACCATACGAAGTATGGGCTTAAATACCCCAAAAGAAACATGGATAGTAGTGAAGTGTCGATGAATAAGGATTCTTCGCGGCGTCGTCCCCGCGTGCAAACGGTTTCTACTAATGTAAGACCAGAGCAACAGACAATGGACGATTACTATCGTAGCCCTTCATCGACCTTTCTAGTTCAGAAATTCTCTCTAAACTCGTATCATAGAGTGATAACACGAAAGGGACTTGGTAGAAAGCCAGCAAGTGTGATTGAACCATCAGAAACCCTGCGTAGGCTCAGTGGTCGAAAGTGTAACAACCTTGACTTTGCTGTCTTGTCCCAGAGTTTCTCCAGTTACCGCAAGGCTGTGAACCTCATCCTTGAGAAGGTGTTCTCAGACCTTTCATATGCAGAGTCACTCGGAAAGGAGCTGGATGAACACAGAGGTATGTTGTATCTAGTTCTTAGAAAGGAACAGAAACTCAAGTGGACTCTAGACAATGAGTTCGGACAGTTTGTGTTTGAGAGAATGCACAGAAACGCCCTTGAGACCGCTGCCCGGATCATCTATGCCCAATACACTCGGAGAAGGATGGTTAACTCACTACTCAACATCCTTGTTTCCGATGACAGACAGCTCCTGAGACTGATGAAGAACAGAAGGATTCCCTCAGACCTCATTCGCAAAGTGAAAGACATCATTGAGAAGAGGTCCAACGGTTCGTATCACTATGCACTTTCAGCCTGTCGACAGGTGAGGAGTGTGCTGAGGAAGGAGGTCCGAAAGACCAATCCCTTGAAGGAGGGTGAGAGGAGAAAGACGGTCCGAGAACTGCTGAAGAAAGACTCCCCTGACAGGATTAGAACTGAGTTATTCCTTATCGACAAGGTCACAGAGTGGAAGAGGGACGGGTTCCCCTTCATCACCCCGACATTCCAGAGGGGCACTGTGGACTTTGCTGCGAGTACCGAGAACAGCACTGGACAGGGGTACTGGTTCATGCCAGACCCTGAGAGAGAGGATGAGGTGAAAGTGTACATCAAAACACCTCCTGGAATAGAGGGGCATGAACTGGACACAAAGTCACCCTACAAGAACCAGACAGTACGACTCAGATTCTTCAACTGGCTTCCAAGAAAGGCTGCACGGGCCAAGCGAAAGGCGGAGGAAGCGAGAAAGCTTGGGCACACACAGAGAGCAATGCAACTAGAGTATCGGGCGGCTCGCTTCGAGGACATGAGTGAACAGCTGAACAACATGATGAGGCTCCATCGGTACACGCGTGAGCTTGCTAAGGAACGTGCTCAGCCTGAGAAGAATGAAGGCCACATTCAGAACCTGAGAGTGATGATTCAAGAACTGAAGAGGGGCAGAAGGTCAGCTCCTCCCATCGTCAAGGTGGTGGAAAAGAATGTCACACTGTTGATCCCCTTCATGGCTCCTGATGAAAAGCTACTGAAGGCAACACACTCTTCCTCAATGGTGCGAAAGAGGAAGGCTGGAGTGGACAGGGGACTTAGACACTCCATGGTGGTGTCAGTGAAGAATGGTGATGATAGTTATGCAGAAACTATGATAGGAAGACAGGAGCTGTACGAGAAGAGAGAACGCTTACGACAACAGACCAGAGTGCTGATGTCAGAGGTGGCACTGAAGAGAAACAACTGGGAGAGAAAACATTCTATGCAGCAGCCTCCAGCCATTGTCCTGAAGAAGGAACAGGAGCTGGAGTCAGTGTGGCGAAAGGTCCGTAGCATAGACCGTGAGATCTCCCATCAAGTGGCCTCTGAAACCGTGTGGTTCTGTGAGCATCATGGCGTGAAGACACTGTACTTTGAGGACCTCCGTTCCTTCCAAGGAAAGGGAGGCATGAGAAGACACAGCTGGAACCTCTCCACGAACCTATGGGGGAAGATGATCGAGGGAGTGCGATACAGACGTGAGGCCCTGGGTCATCGGAACGGAGGTATCTGGCTGGTGAACCCAGCATGGACCTCCCAGACATGTCACATGTGTGGGGCAAGGGGAGTACGTGTCAAGAACGAGTCATTCACTGAGGAAACAAAGGGAGGAGAGTACTTCCACTGTTCACAGTGTGATGAACACTTTCACGCTGACGTGAATGCTGCACGGAACATAATGGATGTTCAAAAACCCACTGTCGTTGGTGGGCGGACTGCTTAGACTTATGTCCAAGTTTATCCAACTTACAATCAACGGTTACTTCTCTATGACAACTATGACTGGATTTCCGTATCCTGAACAACTTCCCCAGCAACTAGTCCACTGCTAAGGACCTCAGAAACTCGAACATTCAACAATGTCCCTGGGGAGTAACCTCCAGGCACGGTCATTAATGGCCCCTCTTCCAAGGGATTCACCATTGTATACCCATGGCGCGCCCATGAAGGTTCAGCTGCAATTCCTCGTATGATCTTTCCAAGGTAGCTATCCTTCTTCTCACGATTAATTCGTTCTGCCTCCTTTCGAAGTTGTATCCCAAGTTCATCCTTTGTCGATGACTCAGGATAGTTCTCGAAAGCAGAACCCGGCAAGGGGCGAAAGCCATACATGATTATTCGTTCTGCTCCGGCTTTACTGACCTCTCTCATGATTTCAATTGATTCTCTAACGGTTTGCTCGTCCTCTCCTGGCAATCCATAGATGAAATAGACAAATGGATGCATTCCATATTTTGATGCTATTTGTACTGCTGAGACTACATCCTCTGGAGAACCGCACTTCCCAATATCACGCAAGTGTTTCTCCGAACCTGATTCAAGTCCAATATTGGGAGAACTTGACATCATAGCTTCCACTAGAGTCTTAGCTACATCCTCTGAAAATAGACATGCTTTCATATTTTCTATAGCAATATGAGCTGTTTTGTTAGCAACCTGAGGTAGTGCATTGAGTTTGTCCAATAGGTTTCTAATCGCCTCTAAGTTTGCAGGAGGATGACATGGATTTGTGAGGGGTTCACTTCCTCTCATGAAGTCAAGAAATCCTGGGGATTCGAGTACAATCCGATGGACTCCTAAGTCAAGCAATTCACGAACCTCATCCACAATGACCTTTATTGTTCGACTACGTGGTGGTCCCCATGTCCCTGGTACACTACAAAATCCGCATCCCGGTGGTATATTCTCAGGACACTCCAATCTCACATTGGAATCATCAGAATCACAATTGCTACAATCAGAGCATTGCCGACCATCATCAAGGCGAAGGTTAGTTCTTCTATAGTTGGAGCAACCGCGAGTCACCTCAACATACACTTTGCTTGCCTGGTACGCTTTGTAATCGATAATCCTAGTTGTAGATGGTCTGTAATTCTCGGAGAGAATCTTAGTAGGAATAAGGTCTCGTGGCTTAGTAACTATAATCTGTCCTGCTACCGGGTATGCCACCCCTCTTATTTTTGATAACTCCACATACTTGTCAAAGAACTTCTCCGTAACAAGTTCTTCAAGAGTGGCTTCTCCTTCTCCGATTACAATAACATCTGGATTCAATTCTTTCAGATCAAGTGGATTCGCAGAGATAGGACCTCCGATTATGATCCTTCCTTGGGTGCGTGAACCACGCCATAATTTCACGAATTTGGCAACAGCAGGAAGGTCCATAGTCATTGCACTAATAGCCACATGGTCGAATTTGCGAAGAAGACTTCTTTTCTCAAGTAGCTCTTCAATTCTATGAATTCTACAATGGATATCGTGTTTTTCTAACACGCCTGCAACAGTTCTTGGTCCACATCCTATTGAATCCCGTGAACTGCGACGTTGACCTGACCCTGCACTGAGGGCATCAACAATAAGCACTCTATCTGACATGACTACGAACAGAACGGTGTTACTCTACTATTTACTCTTGCCTTCAGCCCCGTCCTATAACTTTTAAGGCACTTAGGACATACCTCTCCGTAGCACAATGCTACAACCAAATCTTAGGAGTAAATATCTGCGTGAGTGATGACGAAGGCGGAATCTGCGCCAATTGCGGTTTGCCTCAGGACCTGTGTGTCTGTGAGACTATAGCACAGGAAGAGGCAAGAATTAATGTGACTGTAGAACGAAGAAAATGGGGTCGTTTGACCACCGTTGTCGAAGGTTTTGATAAGAACATCGATATCAATGACTTGGCTACCAAGCTGAAAGGTAAGCTTGCTTGCGGCGGTGCCGCGAAACGTGGCCACGTTGAACTTCAAGGAGATCATAGAGGTGTCATTGGTGGCGTTCTAGCAAAACTTGGCTTCCCTGAAGATATGGTTCAAATCGATTGGACTTTTCAAAGGAAAGGAAGACGCTAGTCTATCTATATCCTCTTGGGGATACCGGTTTTTATTTTGATAGAACTAGTGGAAACTATGAAAATACTACCCTAAACTCATGGAGTCGATGCCTAATTTTTTGACTATTTCCTTGTACCTATTTCGTACAGTGACCTCAGTGACCCGTGCAACTTCTGCAATCTCTCGCTGCGTTCTCCGCTCATCAAGCATGATTGATGCGATGTAAATTGCGGCTGCAGCAAGCCCTAGAGGGTCTCTTCCTATTGTAAGTCCCATAGTTTTACTCTGACGAAGAATTTCCACAGTTCTTAACTGCACAGGACTAGACAAAGTAAGTTCCGAAGCAAAGCGTGAGATGTAATCTATTGGACTGGATAATGGTATCTTGATTGCTAGACTACGAAGAAGAAGTCGATAACATTGACCTAGTTTCTTTCTATCAACTCGTGATGAGTCCGCCACTTCATCTAATGGCCTGGGTTTCTGTCTGATTCTACAGGCTGCATAAAGTGTGGCTGCAACCATTGCTTCAATAGAACGACCTCGCACTAATTTTCTAACTATAGCTTTTCTATACAATAGAGCTGCAAGTTCTCTGGTGGGACCTGGGATTCCAAGTTGTGATGAGAGGCGTTCAAGCTCACTCATAGCTTGAGCCAAGTTCCGATCCATACTCGAGTGAACTCGTGACCTAATCTGCCATCGACGCAGCCGATAAATTTCAGACCTTCTATTGGGACTGAGTTTCTTTCCTGTTATGTCTCTATCTCTCCAATCTATGATAGTTGACAATCCTTTATCGTGAATGGTGTACCGTACCGGAGCTCCTACCCTACTTCGTGCATCACTCTCTTCTGAACTGAAAGCTCGCCATTCTGCACCTGTATCAATACGATGATCTGATAGAACAAGACCACAATCACCACACACACTCTCCCCTCGAGTGATATCTTCCACTACAGAAGCAGATTGACATTCAGGACACTTCAATGAAGAAGAATTGATTCCTGTATCCTTCTTCTTCTCAGTACTTCGCGTATGATCCAACCTCTCTCCTCCATTTGTTGGTGCCTGACCTGACCGTCAGTAATCATTGCAAAGTCATTGTACCAATGACAGTCTCCCGGGAACCCACAAAATAACAAATTGGAAAATTCTCTTTTAATACTTCTGTGTCAGACGAAGTATGGTTCGACACTATGCTAAGTACGAATTCTATCGTTCTATGTTGTTTGCTCGTGACCTTTCTCTGTGATGATGATTGTATGTTCGTGTTGAGAAACAAATTCGCCTTTTTCCTCAGTCAAAATATTATGTCCATAGAGAGCGCCGTTCTTCTTGAGTTCCTTAATTGCCATTTTGAGGGTAGCATGTTTCATTCGTTCAGCTAACCATCGCTCTGCAAAGGGGAATTCCTTGTATTCTTTCCTAGCAATTCCTAGGAACTGCTTTGAACCCTTGAATCGTACTGGTACTCTTATGGGTAAAAGTTGGTAAATTGTTGGATTTGGCAGGTCTGAGATATTTCCAGATCCTGTACTCGCAAAAGTTTCAATTGCATAGACTTCACCCTCTTCGACAAGAACCTCAGACTTTCCACTCACACATGGTACTTGCTTTTCTGCATGAAGTTCGTATTCTTTCAATTGATGTCCAGTGAGCTGTTTAATCGGTTTGAATCCTGCACTTGTTATCGTATCCTCAATGAGTGCACCAATTGTATTCAATTTTGCACCAGGTCTCATCATTCTTATTGCTACTTTCGTTGCAGTCTGCGAAGCTTTGACTAAATCCTGATGGTCTGGATTTAATGCAACAGTGAAAGCTGAGTCAGAAATGCAGCCATCCACATGAGCTCCACAATCAACAGTCACGAGGTCTCCTTCTTCTATTACAGTTTCGTCATTGAGAGGAGATGTGTAATGAGCTGCGATATTGTTCAGTGAAACATTGCAAGGAAATGATGTACCCGAAGAGTTCTCTCGAATATGGTTTTCGACAGTATTGATAATATCAAGTAATTTTGTTCCGGGTTCAATCATTGGGCGAGCTAATGCAAGAGCCTCTTTGGCTACTACTCCAGCGCGACGCCACTTATCCCATTCATCCTCGGTTTCTTCATCAGTTCCATTTTCTTTGGGTTTCTCTTCTGACACAATGTTCACCGGCCTTATTGCTTCTAATTTAGTGGACAGATAAGAGTGGCGATGGGTACCTAGGAAAGAACCTGATCGATTCGTCGCGCAGTTCTTGACATTGAGAAGAACATGTATCCAATATTGGCTCGCTTGTTTGTAAGCACAACCAGAATTGCGTCTTCTCCTGCATCACATATGATAATGTATCCCCTCTCACCCTCAATAAGCATCCTGATCAAGGGGCCACGCTTAAGCTGTTTGAACACTTTTCGAGTGGCTTCTTGGATTTGAGTAGACCTTCCAGCAATAACATCCTCATCTGGGATTCTCTTTTCATCTATTCCATCTGGATAATGAGAGTGGATTGTCAGTCCCTGTGATTTGGAAATAATTGCACTAGCTTCCACATTACCTTGGGAGGCCCTACTCAAGTCTAAAAGAAGTTCTTTCAACATTTCGGTCTTTGAAGACAAAGTTTAGCATTCCTCCCATTGGGCTAACAAAAGGGACTGTCAAGAGCTACATAAATCTTTGTTAGAGTTATCCATTTATCAGACGAGAGTCTAACGAATTAACCAATGTTCTTAGTATCACAGGCTGCCTGACAACTTGGTGTGTGAAAATTTTTGGAAAAAATATGGAAGGAAAAAACTCGAATTGGTGCAAAACAAGGATTTGTGATTTGATATTCAAGTTTGTCCAAGAAACAATCAACAACGGTTGCCAAGTATTTAAACCGTTCCCCGAAACCTAGACATTCCTGGACATCGAGTCCGGGATGATGTTCGGTTCCTGTTTCATCGAGGCTGCATTGCAAATCTCAGAAGATTTGCTATGTCTTACTTCCTCTCCGCAGGCGTTTTCAGTCTCCGGCAAACTGACGGCGACCAGATTCAGTGCAGCATTGAGATCCCTGTCGATTTCAAGCCCACACTGTTCACAATGATACTCCCTCACTGATAGAGAGAGTTCCTTCTTCCTGTGCCCACACTGTGAACACATCTTCGATGAAGGAAAGGTCCTTGAAACGACGACAAGCTCAGAACCATACCACTGGCACTTGTACTCCAGTTGTCTTCTGAACTCGTAGAAACCCACATCTGCAATAACTCGCGCTAACCTTCGATTCTTCAGCATCCATGACACACACAGGTCCTCGATCACTACCTTACTGTGGCTCTTGGCAAGGTAGGTCGTCAGTTTGTGCAGTGTATCCTGTCGGATGTTGAAAACTCTCAGGTACATCTGTGCAAGTCGTAATCTCGCTTTCTCGCGGTTCTTGCTTCCCTTCTTCTTTCGTGATAGAGACCTATGTAGCTGTTTCAGTTTCCTCAATCGTCTTCCCATGGGTCGTGGGTTTGCAAAGTTGGTGGTCCCATCAGAGAATGTGGCAAGGGTCTTCACTCCCAGGTCCACTCCCACAGCAGTCCCATTATTAGACACAGGATCTAGGATGTCCTCCTCCACAGTGACTGAAACGAACCACTTGTTGGCTCGTCTTCGCACAGTGACTGAGAGTATCCTTCCCTTGTAGTAGCACTTTCTCTTCTCCTTGATCCGGACCTTTCCAATACGCGGGAGCTGGATTGCTCTCTCATGGAACCTGATGGTCCCAGTTAGTCTGAAGCTGTCCTTGACACCTCTCCTCTTGAAGCGAGGAAATCCTATCTTCTTCCCAGACTTGAGTCCTCGATAGAAGTTCTGGAAGGCTTTATTGAGGTCTCTTAGAGCCTCTTGAGGTGCACACTTGGAGGTTTCGTACATCCATGAGAACTCTGTTTTTTTCAGGGAGGTAAGGAGTTTGTGTTGCTTCATGGCATCAGTGAACCGGTCGTCACCCTGATTGTTCTTGTATCTAGCAATACGTTGTTCGAGACCCCAGTTGTATGCAAAACGAGCTACTCCTGCATGTTGAGCAAGGGATGACCTCTGGATGTTGTTGGGGTCCAGTTCATACCTGTAGGCTTTGTTGATCAACATTCAGAGTCGGTATATGGTCTTGTGGGGAGCTTAAAAGCTCATACAAAAAAGGATAATTATTCAACTGCTGGTCTTATCGATGTCTGGGTTTGTGCAGCTGTTTCAAACTCTCTTGGCGCCTGCTTCTTTTAGACCCTTGACTATCTTCGCAAGTTCTGCACCATTATCTTTCTGAACTTGTTTTTCGATGTATGTACCCTGTACTACTATTGAGGCTCCCGCATTTACAGCAGTAACAACAGACTTCTTGTCATTGAAACCACCACCAGTAATAACTGGAATCTCAATGAACTGTGAAACTGTGCTTATCATCTCTGGAGGCACTCCTCCACCTTCTGCACCACTTCCAGCTTCAAGATAGACAAGCTTCATGCCAAGTAATTCTGCTGCAATGGCATACATTGCAGGAATCTTGGGTTTGTCACGCAGGAATGGTTTGGCATCTCCAACCCAAGCCGCAGTCTTTCCTGGTGCTACCATCAAATATGCCATTGGAATTGCTTCTATTCCAGTCATCTTTATTTTTGGAGCAGCAAGCGCCTGAGCTCCAATTATCCAATATGGATTTGTACTGTTTAACAATGACATGAAGAAAACAGCATCTGCATGTTCCGAAACCCCAGTGATGTTCCCTGGAAAGAGGATGGTTGGAATATCTATGGCTTCTCCAATCTGAGCCACTGCATCATCAATAACGCCAAAGATGGTACTACCTCCAATCATAACAGCATCGCTTCCTGCCTTCTCAACTAGCACTGCCTGCTTGACTACATTCTCTACACTAGTACCGAGAGGGTCAGGATCAAGCAGCGAGAAGTGACAGGCACCATCTGATGCTAACTTTTCAGTGATGTATTTCCATACTTTGCCAGACATGGTGCGACCTCCAAATATATGTGTTCTCGGGCCAGTCAGGCTTTTTATGCTTGTGGTGGTGTTCCTGACCTTTGCATTTCTGCTTTTCAACATAACACCGTTAAGATTGCTCCCGAAACACTAATACGAGCTAGTTCGACGGCGCTCGTATCTCTGTAGAATCCGAGGAAAGAAAATATGTCTGACAAGAAGATTGGAGTCTTCATTTGCCACTGTGGAAGCAACATAGCTGGTGTTGTTGATATTGAAAAAGTCAAGGCGGCCATAAGCGGTCTTTCAAATGTGGAAGTTATTGATGACTACAAGTATGTCTGCTCAAAGCCTGGTCAACAGATATTGAAAGATCATATCAAGAATAGCCGACTAGAGGGTGTGGTAATTGCAGCATGCAGTCCACGGATGCATGAACCAACTTTCAGACAGGCAATGCGCGATGTTGGTATCAATCCCTTTCTCCTAGAGATGGCAAACATCAGAGAGCACAACTCTTGGATTCATTCAGATGATCCTGAAGCAGCAACCGAGAAAGCCATTGATCTTATTCGAATGGCCGTCGCTAGAACACGGCTCCTAGTACCTCTTGATGAACCCGTGGTTTCCATCAAGAAGTCGACACTAATTGTGGGGGCTGGAATTGCAGGTATCAGTGCAGCTCTCGACCTTGCTAATGCTGGATTCAATGTTCACCTAGTTGAGAAAGAACCGACCATTGGTGGAAAGATGGCTCAATGGGACAAAACTTTCCCTACACTGGACTGCAGCAGCTGCATCCTAACACCAAGAATGGCAGATGTTGGTGTTCATCCTAACATCGACCTCATCACCCTAGCAGAGGTAGAATCTGTGGACGGCTTTGTTGGGAACTTCAAAGTTAAAATCAAGCAGCGCCCAAGGTATGTAGATCTCGAAATCTGTACATCGTGTGGTGACTGTAGTGAAATTTGTCCAGTTGATATTCCTGCAGATTTTGAGGCAAACCTCTCTTACAGAAAAGCAATTTACATTCCATTCGCACAGGCTGTCCCATCTGCATACGTTCTTGATATGGAACACTGTCTTGGTGTGGATGCTGTTCGTTGTGGAAAGTGCAAGGATAAGTGTGAGGCTGGAGCTATCAACTACGACGATACTGAGAAGATAATCGAAATTGAAGTCGGTACAATAATCGTGTCCACTGGATTCGAGCTCTTTGATGCCACAAAGAAACCAGAGTACGGTTATGGCGAGTTTCCAAACGTTGTCAATATCGGCGAAGTCGAACGTATGCTTAGCTCAGCAGGTCCAACCCAAGGTAATATTGTGAGACCCTCCGACCTTCAGAAACCTAAGAAGATAGTCTATATTCAATGTGTTGGGAGTCGTGATGAACTCACTAACAAGTACTGTTCTAGAATCTGTTGTATGACTGCAATCAAGCAGGCTCGAATGATACGTGACAAAACAGGAATCGATGTCTACATCTTCTATATAGACCTCAGAACCTTTGGTAAGGGCTACGAGGAGTTTTATGAATCCACAGCAAAAGCCGGAGTTACTTTCATCCGAGGGCGCGTGGGAGAAGTCCATCAGGATGATGAGACCATGAGCTTGATAGTCCGAGGAGAAGACACTCTACTTGGTAAACCCATTCAATTTGATGATGTTGACCTAGTAGTGCTATCTACTGGAGTTGTGGCATCTGAAACAACTAAGAATATTTCACATGTTCTGAACCTCAGCCTCTCTCCTGATGGTTTCTTGTTGGAAGCACATCCTAAGTTACGTCCGGTTGACTCCTTCAACGACGGAATATTTGTAGCAGGTATGGCTCAAGGACCAAAGGATATTCCAGATACAGTTGCACAGGCAAAGGCTGCAGCATCTGGCGCTATGGCGCTCATGGGTAAGGGCAAGATCAATATTGAGCCTTACTACTCTATAGTGAATGAAGACAAGTGCGCAGGATGTCAAGAGTGTATCGCTGTTTGTCCATACAACGCCATCGTGCTTAATGAGCGCGGCTATGCTGAAGTCAATCCTGCATTATGCAAGGGTTGTGGAACCTGTACTTCTATTTGTGCGAGTGGAGCAATTTCATCACAACATTATACTGATGGTCAGATTTCAGCAATGATTACTGAGTATCTTTCTGTTCGAGAATAGATGCATGTGAACTATCGGAGTACGAGTAGTATATGAAAGACATAACTGTGGCAATCGTTGCAGGAGGTTCATCCAAGAGGTTCGGGTCTGAGAAATCTCTGGCTGAGTTCCAAGGGAAACCACTCCTAACACATATGTTAGATGTCGCAATGCAAATCTCCTCCAATATTCTTGTTGTAGTTTCAGATGAAGAACAAGAAGCAAAGTTCAAACCACTAGTAAAGACTGGTCAGATCGTTATCGATCCTGAAGGGGAACCAAAATGTGCTCTAACTGGGGCTCTTAGTGCCTTTGAGCATACTGAATCCTCACATACACTTCTCTTACCCGTTGATGCTCCCTTAGCAGAACCAAATCTTCTCAAAATGCTCATTCGTTTGAGTCCTGGACATGGTGCTGTTGTACCATCTTGGCCATCTGGTTATATTGAACCACTTCATTCAGTCTATTTTGCGGAGCATGCATACGTAATAGGATTGGATGTGATGGAGAAAGGATTACTTAGGATGCGTGATCTTCTTGATAGACTTCAGAACGTTCTTTATGTTTCCACTGAAACTCTCAATCAATTTGACCCTGAACTAAACACCTTCATGAACTTCAATACTACACAGGAACTGAAATCTGCAGAGAGAAAACGAAAACAAAAGTGACAGAACTACAAATCCACATTTTCGTGACGAATCCGGCACGTCCCTTCGTGTCCTACCATGCACGGTCCATATGGATCCATTGGAGTGCATCGTTTTCCAAACAACTTACAATCAAGAGGATCAACCATTCCTAAGACAACTTCGTGGCATCTGCAACCTGGGAGAAGGTCCACTGACTCAAATTCGGGGAAGTCAAATTTCACCCTTGCATCATACTCGGCGTATTCTTCTCTGATGAAATATCCAGACCCCTCAATAATTCCTAAACCTCTCCATGGTGCGTCATCAATACGGAATGCTTGTTCTAGAACCTTCTGTGCCGCAATATTTCCCTCGGGACGAACAACACGAGTGTATTCATTCTCCGAGTCCGCTCTTCCCTCATCAATTTGAACTAAAATCATTCTGATTGCCTCAAGAACATCAAGAGGCTCAAAACCTGCAGCAACACAAGGTGCATTGTTTTTCTCAGCAAAGGATTGGAATGCATTAGTTCCCACAATTGCAGATACATGACCTGGAGTTATGAATCCATCAACATTGAATCCTTCAATCTTCACAAGAAGATCCATTGCAGGAGGAACCACCTTGAGTGAGGTCAATATTGAGAAGTTTGATGGTGGACTTCGTATAAGTTCGAGAGCCATTGTGGGAGCAGTAGTTTCAAAACCCACTCCAATGAATACAACTTCTCTCTCTGGATTTTTCTTGGCAATCTCTATCGCCTCACTGATTCCGTATACGATACGAACATCGGCACCCTTTGTTCGCTCTTTCGCAAGTGAGGATTCTGTTGATGGAACTTTAAACATGTCACCAAAGGTTGTGATGATATGATCTTGACGAGCTAGTTCAATTGCCATATCTACATCTTCTGCCGCACACACACAAACGGGACATCCTGGACCAGCAACTAGACTGATGTCCTTAGGGAGTAGCGACCTGAGTCCATGTTGGCTTATAGTATCTTCATGTGTTCCACATACATGAACAATACGAATTTGTTTACCTTCTCCTCGAGATTTGATCTCTTTAGTAACTGCTTCTGCATATCTAGGATTTCTAAATCCAGTAGATCCACTCATAGTATCAAACCTACTCTGTGCTCGGTTGATATGCATAAAAGTGACGACTTATAGCACAAGCCTATTTTTGTAGAATTTCATAACCTTCGAGAATAGCAAGAGCTTCGCCCACTGTAATCGAAAGCTTGCCAGCAAGTTCCTTTGGTGTAATCTTTGGATTTTGAGGAATAATCTGACTATGCGCATAACCTGCTCTATTTGGGAAAAGAGGATTGTTTCTAGCAGTTTCAATTAGGAGTGCCCATAGTGGATGGCCTTTGAAGTTTGCAACATCGATATCAATAGTTCTACCTGAATCGTATTTTACTGACCTAATATTTGGCATGTCCGAACTATCTTTTTTGCTTTGCTTATCTAGTCTATCCTGCTTCACAGTTGCGTCCATCCTGAATTATCCCGGCGTAACTCAACAGAGTTGAGAACAATATAGAAATTCACTTGAACTTGATATAAGCCTTGGGGAAATGTTCCTCTCATAAGAAAGATTCGCGCCCTGTGTTTTTCTTCCCCTGTCGTAAGGTTTAACAAGCAACGGCTAAAAGCATCGGGTACAGAATAAATATGACCGCACGGTCAAACATGGGGAATGTAATTATTGCCTCACGGCATACGTAGAATTGTACTAGATGTTTTGAAACCGCACAGTCCACAATTGACGGACTTGGCATTAATGCTAACACGCGATGAACGTGTGAGTGGTCTTAACATATCCTTGAAGGAAGTTGACCAGAATACAGAAAGTATCACTATCACTCTAGAGGGTGATGACCTGCACTATGATACGATTAAAGAAATACTAGAGCAGGCCGGTGCAGTGATACACTCGATTGACCAAGTAGTTGCTGGTCGCAGATTTGTGGAAGAAGTAACACTTCAACCTGAGAATTCCTAAGAGTTTACTATCGTCTACTGATCTGGTCTGAGAGTTTCTTACTCTCAACCTCTATCTTTCGACGAACAAGGTTGTAGAGTTCTTGTTGGAATACCGCAGGTACTATCTTGACGACATTGCAGAGCTGATCAACTATTTTCTCCGCAAGATGACTTGGAGATTCCACGCTTCTGCTGACTATACTAGTAACCACTTCTTCACCAACAGTAGCACGAACAACAGAATCTACAACACTAGCTATTGTTCCCTGAGAGTCCATGAAGAATGGTAGTTGTGTGTTATCGCGCAGGACTGAAAATCCTAGTTTTTCGCATATACTCTCCGTATACCACTCCAAGCTGGACTCTTTCATCATAAGCTTAGTTGCAAAGGCTGATTTAGTAAGTGGATTAGGGTGGCTCCACGGATGTCTTGTCACTATGTAGAGTGCCGCTGAGAAGAAAGGATCTTCCTCTCTAGGGACCCCTTCATGGGATACAAATCGTCTTACAAGATCAAGAGCCATTTTCTCATATCTGCTCTCAATTTTCTTTTCTTTGAAAAATTCATGAGCACTGAGCACCATCGATACAATCACCTGGGAATTTACCGCCAAGTCTTCATGCTCGTGACGTGATGCCATCTGCTCCTCTCCGGACTTAAGCTCAAAGCTCAGAGCCTTGTTATATAATTTTGCAATGGAAGTGAGGGTTAGTTCGGATGGGCGCCACACACTCAATTATCTTGCACTGTATGTTTTTTCAAGTGCCCATCGAAGTGCATTTTGTATCTCTTTTTGCCGAGCATCATCTCCGATGTTCCGAATAATCATCTCATCAAGGATATTGTCTTCTGCTTTTACCTCGAAATCGAATGCATTATCCCATTCAATCTCTCCATTCTCTACTCGATGGCGATCTTCCTGTTGGAACTTGCCTAATATTCGTTCAAGAAAGAAACGAGCAAATGCACCGCGAGTGATGTCATAAATCGCATGTTCTGCAGGCATAACACGCATTGTTTGATCGATAGTTTCAATCAAGCCTAGTTCCAAGTTACCCGCCTTATTCATGATCGGGATACTCTGGGGTTCCCCAGTTTCAGTAGATGTTTCTGCTGGAGTATCTCTACTTGCTGGAATTGCAACATCCGCCGTGGTGAAACTACCACTCGCGATTTGAACGTTAAGAGAATCAATGTGTCCCTCTAATCTGGCTATCATATCTTTGAGTCTATCTACCTCTTCGCTTAATTCGGTTCTAATCTTTAGAAGAACTTGGATTTCTGGATTGGACACTTCTTACACCTACTGGACTGTTCAATTCACTGTCTAATCATATATCATTGCATGTATTATTAGTACTCGTATAAACCGAGTCAAAAACAGGATTTGCGAGATGTTATTCTTCAACAACTGAAATTGCAAAGTCGGGGCATTCCATTTCACAAAGTCGGCAGACCACACATGCTTCTAGGTCTGCAACAACGGGGAGAAAGAAACCTCTATTGTCGACCACATCAGATTTCTTCAATACACCGTGGGGACAAACAAAGATGCAAATGTGACATCCCTTGCACATTTTCGGATCAACATCAATCTGTTTTGCTTTCTTTGCCATCGTACTATTCCCGACTTCCACGCAATGCATCTAGGATATAATCGTATTTATTTGACCAGAGAGATAGACCATTATATACTCAGACATGCATTAGTTTAATGAAGTAGAGGTATTCGTTGTGAAACAGTTCTATGTATTCATGTGTTCAAAGTGCAAAGGTTTCACCAATGCACCCGCAGGTCAGAAACGCAGAAGATGCAGTTATTGTGGGAGCATCATCGATATCACAAAAGCTAACCTGGCATTATTTGATTCTCCTGAGCAAGCTTCCACTGCGGTCAAGGAATTCAATGCTTCAAAGGGTGGAGATGAATTCAAAGAGGCTGTGGAAAGATCTCGTAAAAGAGTAAAGGCATTGATGCCATCCGAGCCTGTCAGTGCAGACGATATCACAAGCAAAGGAGACGAACCAGCCCCCGCAGGAAAACGAAGAATATTGATGACTATCTTAGAGAAAGAAGCAAGAGGAACATCATGTTCTCTTGATAGATTAGAAGAATTGACAACAGCTGATGGACTTGCTTGGTCTTGGGTTGAGAAACAAGTAGAGAGTCTATCAACTAATGGAACACTACTATTTCCTCGACCCTGGACTGTTCAGCTTGTGGCCCTTGATGAAGCAGAGCTACCAACAGATATCGCAAGCAAGGATGTTTCTTCTGAAATCATTGAATTACTAAAGAGACGCGGAGGACGACTCAATGTTGATGAGATAGTTCAACACTTTCATCAAGAAGGAGTTTCAGAAGCATCGGTTGATAGTTCACTAGAACGCCTCATGCGTAATGGAGATATCTTTCAACCTAGTGCGAGTAGTGTAAGTTTAGTATGAACAATGCGATTCATTGAATAGGTTTCAAATTTACTGGTTAGTGATAAGAATGCCAATTGTTGAACTCGTGGCCAAAAAGGCACTAGCACGAAATCCAAACATTGGTCTCGAAGTAGTTGACCTGATAGTTCTCTTGTGGATGTTTTCAAACCCCTATGATAGTCATAGACGTCAACTTAGTTCAATGCGAAATATTCTGAAGATGAGTGAAACATTACAAGTTCCCGGTGGTGGGCTTGATGTCACAGAAGAGGAACTCACACAGATTGTACTGGGAAGCCTGCAGAAACTCAAGGATAAGGGTCTTGTATACATTCAATCTGCTGGAGTCCATTATATCAAGGGAACACTAACTGAGTCTGGAATTAAGCTTGTTAATGATTCAGTAAGAACCCCTCTATTGAAACGCGTCACAGCTGAATTTGGTAACAATCCATAGCCAAATCTCACTGAATTCTCGTTCATGTGAATAGATTTAAATGGAAATGTCTTCCGAAACCGTTTAGTCGCAGATAGAACGTGACTGTTTCAGAACCGATGGAAGCAGTGCAGGCAGCTAGTTCTGCTCGCGAGAACAAGCCTGTAGACGTGTGCCGGTAGGGTCTGGAGTGGTTATCGATCTCGACAATGATTTGACAGATTTCAACAATAAGTTGAGAGCTGAAAAGTCCCACAGAGCGGAAGTGAGGTAATATGCCATCATATGGATATTCAATCATAGGCATCGACCCAGACAGAACAGCCATTGCTAGTGGACGGAATATGCGTGTTTCTCCAAAACAGTGCAGAGAAGTCTGTACTGAAATTCGAGGAATGATGCTAGACAAAGCGATCGAGCTCCTTGAACTAGTCATCCAAGAGAAAGCATGGATTCCTTATAGGCGCCACAAGAAGAAGCGTGGACACCACTCAGGAATGAAGAAGTGGATGGCTGGCGGTCACCCGGTGAAGGCTTCAGATTTGATTCTGAAGATTCTGAGAAATGCAGAAGCAAATGCAGACAATAAGGGTCTAGATATTGACCGACTGAGAATTTCTCATTCTGTCACACACCATGGTCGGACCTACAAGAAATTCATCGAGCGTGCTTTCGGAAGAAGTACGCCCTACTTTGAGAATACTTCTCATGTGGAAATAGTATTAGAAGAGGTTGGATAAATGTCGGCTGTCAAATACTTCATCAAACAGAATGCTCGAAAACTAGCAATTGATGAATTCTTAGCAAGTGAACTCAACGCTGCTGGTTATGGCGGTGTTGAAATCAGGAAAATGCCAATGAAGACAGAAGTTGTAGTTCATGCTTCAAGACCTGGAGTGGTCATTGGCCGACGAGGATCCAAGATTAGAGAACTTACCTACATTCTTGAGAACGAGTTTGGTATAGAGAATGTTCAGGTTGAAGTAAATGAGATTGAGAATCCATGGTTAGATGCTGCTGTAATGGCATCACGGCTAGCAAGACAGCTAGAGCGAGGCGTTCGATTCCGCAGGATGGCATACTGGATTCTAAGAAGAGTCATGCGAGCTGGGGCTGTAGGATGTGAGATTATCGTTAAAGGTAAGCTCTCCAGCAGAAGAGCCCGCTATCAGAAATTCAAACAGGGTGTCATTGCCAAAACTGGAGAACCTGCTGACTTGTTTGTTCATGAAGCAGATGACAGAGCAGTTCTCAAAGCAGGAGTCATTGGAATCAAGGTCCGAATCATGGGACCCCAAACCAGGTTACCCGGTGTAATCAAAATCAAACCTCCCAAACCCAAGAAGCCTGAGGAGATTGAACTGGTCAAGAAACC
>JABCTV010000210.1 GCA_018238205.1 Candidatus Thorarchaeota archaeon | reverse complement strand
TCAATCTCTAGGCACAGCAGCTTCATTTGGAATTCATGAATCGCAATCAAGATTCATTGAGAACAATATTGGACGCTCATCAGAGTTCATCAAGTTCTACCTACCAAAATTGAATGAGTTTACTGGAGGTCTCTATTCAGGAATAAGTACTGAGGATTTCGCAAAAGCGATGAATTTTGTTGAACCATCACTAATTCGAATTGAAGCAGATGAGGTCACATATTCACTGCACATTATAATCCGCTATGAGATTGAACGTGACCTATTCGCAGATAAAATATCAATCTCCGAACTACCTCAGATTTGGAACGAAAGATATGAAGAATATCTAGGTGTCAAAGTACCAGATGATGAGAACGGTGTATTGCAAGATACACACTGGGCGAGTGGCTATTATGGATACTTCCCAAGTTATGCAATGGGGAATGTTTACGATGGTATGTGGCTTGAGAAACTTGCGAAGGATGAACCAAACTGGTTAGCTGAAATTGAAAAGGGAAACACCAAACCTGCGATTGATTGGTTGAAACAGAATGTGCATCACTATTCAAGTCTCTATGACCCAGCTGATCTTGTCAAGAAGATTACTGGAAAAGAAACCACTGCAGGACCATATCTGAACTATCTAGAGAACAAGTATTCAAATCTCTTAGGATTCTAGAAAAATGCAAAGGGCACAATGAACCTGCTGCCCTCATAACCAGTATCAGAGAATTAGTACATGTCATATCCAGAAGATGTTAATCTCTGTTGATCGTATCCGCTTCCACGGAACATGCTTGTAGCTCGTACGTATTCTCGATACTCGTCACCAAACCTTCCAACCAGAATCTTCTCTTCATATGCAGCATAGATATACCATAATGCGATGAATACTGGTATGACCGTTACCAATGCAAAACTTCTCACAAAGCAGAGATATGCAATATTCATGTAGATTGCAGCTGCACCGATTGGATGCCGAATTTTTGCATAGATACCTTCTTTCAGGAAGGTCTTTCGGTCCTTTGGACTAACTCTAGTAGCTTCGAACTCGTGAGCGCCTCTTACCAGTCGGATGAATTTCATTGAGAAGTACACACCAGCTCCTACAAATATGAAATCCCATAGACCTACTGTAGATGCCATATTCGTCATTGCTAATGAAAGGAGAACAGCAAAATTCATGATCGCAATCATAGCTGGGTAGTAATTATTATCGGATACTGCTTTTGATTCACTATCACTCATTGTTCATTTCTCCTATCATTTCAGGAACGGGTATGGCTATTATTGATACTTCATAAGAAGCACCAAGGAATTCAACATGACCTCCGATATCCGATTGATTGCCACCCATCGGTTTCAATAGGAATTCAGCTGATTTCATTTCACCAACATGGATTGATCCTAATCGTTGCATTCTGAACGAGCCCACATCTACATCAATTCCTTCTGGTACGTCTAAGTCCACAATTACCATATCAATTTTAGATGTGCTTCCGTTTTTGATATCAATCGTCAAGCGTAATAATGCCTCTTCTCTTTCTATTTTTGCAGCAACTTTCACGCCAGCTTCTCTTACTACTTTTGCTCTCCTTTCTCGTTCTTTCTGAGTCTTATCTCGCGATAGTTGATGGCGAGTAGCACTAGCAGTCGCAGCTTTCGCTCTTGCTGCTGATACAGTCTTTAACTGCCTTCTAATTGGTGTGGTTGAAGATCCTGATAATAGATTCATAATTGATGGAAATTCATAAACTACAAAGATTAATCCACAGATGACCAAAAATGACCAGATTACAGTGGAGAGAATAGTTCCTCTTAATCCCTCATCCTGTAATGCTGCGAAAAGTGGGTCTAGAAGAAGATGAAGAAAAATATGGATATCATCCCATAGGTCATTTTGCATTAGCATTGTTGACTTTGGTAAACTACTGATTATTCCGGATAACATTGACGAAGCTCCCAGTATGCAGTTACTTTCTCCAACTATTGCGTGAGAAAGATTCTCAACACACCTTCAGGTATTCATTGTCGCGAGAGGTTATTAACATTGCAACAGAGAGATATTAGTATTGAATAAGCAAAACAGTCTTTACGTAATGAAACCCTTCTAGGATGGGATGCATGAGCAAAACTGCTCGGGAGTAATCGTAATGAAACAATATGAGAAGCTTGTTAGTGAGGTCAAATCCATCGCTCAATTTGGTACAGCGATAGGTATTGTCAATTGGGACCTTCAAACTCAAATGCCACCAAAAGGGTTGCAACAGAGGTCAGAGCAACTTGCAGTTATGAGTAAGATTCTACACAATATGAGTACAAATCCAGAAATTGATACTCTTCTTACCACATTAGAAGCTAAAATAAATTCACTTAATGATATTCAAAAAAGAGAAGTGGAATTATTTCGACGCAATTGGAATCGGAGGATAAAGGTTCCTGATGATTTGGTTGTTGCAGAAATTAAACAAAGAACTATAGCAACAGCATCATGGAAAAAAGCAAAAGCAACAAACGATTGGAATCTTTTTGAACCTGAACTTGAGAAGATTCTAGAAATGTCTAGAAGAAAAGCAGAAATCATTATGGAACCAGTTGGTGCTAAAACTCCATATGATGCTCTAATGGATAATTATGAACCTAAGATGAGCGCTGAAAATGTTTCTTCAGTATTTAGTGAGCTAAGAACACGACTAGTACCACTTGTTAAGAAATACAGTGACATTTGTCGTGAAGTATCTGATGACTTTATGTCCCGCAAAGTACCTATTGAACATCAAAGGGAACTAATTACCGATCTTGCGAATTACGTTGGGTATGACACTCTCTCTGATAATGCAGGGGGCCGAATTGATGAAGCTGAGCATCCGTTTACCACTGGATATTATGACGATGTTCGAATGACAATTCATTATTTTGAGGATGACGTTTTTCGCGCAGTCTTTGGTGGTCTTCATGAGGCGGGACATGCGATTCATGGCCAGAATCGGAATCCAGAATGGAAATGGATGGCTCTTGGGGATAGCAGCAGCTCAGGGATTAGTGAATCACAAAGCAGATTTATTGAGAACATTATAGGGCGGTCTCCTGAGTTTTGGAAATATTATCAATCAAGGTTCCATAAGTTTACACGTCAAGGATTCAAAGACATTTCACACCAAGAATTAATCCAAGCTATCAATCTTGTGAAACCATCCAAAATACGTGTGACTGCTGATGAAATGACTTATGCGTTACATATCATTATTCGGTTTGAAATCGAGCTAGATCTGTTTCAGGATAAATTGACTGTTTCTGATATACCTCAGGTATGGAATGAGAAATACGAACAGTATCTTGGAGTGGACGTTAAAAATGATAGTGAAGGAGCTTTGCAGGATACTCATTGGGCTTGGGCGTATTGGGGATACTTCCCAACATATGCTCTTGGAAATCTGTATAGCGCAATGATTCTAGAGAGAATGGAAAAAGATATTCCTAACTGGAAAGTTGACGTATCGCAAGGAAATGTAGCTCCGGTAATTGAGTGGTTAGATGTACACGTACACAAGCCATCTAATAGATATGATCCATCAAGGATGATTGAAGAAATAACAGGTAAGAAAATCACAGCAGAACCTTTCATAAAATACTTGGAGAAAAAATATTCATCATTGTTTGGATGATTCAATTTCTCACTCACAAGCTTTATTCGAGGTTCAAACTTCCTCCTGTCCGTGAAACATCTTGTTGCAGTATGAAGGTTCTATTTGGAGACCTCCAAGTGAAGCTAGAAGCTTGATTCTACAAGCAACAGTTGGATGTTCACATAATGCATGTATTTTCTGTGTTTCTTACAAAGCAAAGCTATATCGAGTTAGGGGTGCAGATGCTATTCAGTCAGACCTAGATTCTCTAAATGATTCATACAAACGACGGGTTTCTCGTGTCTTTCTTGCAGATGGCAATGCATTAGCAATGTCAACAACAGAGATGCTGGATACACTGAAGATTCTGTATGGAAACCTACCCTCTCTCCAACGTGTAGGTGTGTACGGATATGCTAAAGATGTTCGAACAAAAAGTGTTGATGATTTGAAAGAACTATATAATGCAGGTTTAGGGATAGTATACTTGGGTCTTGAAACAGGCGACGATGATTTATTGCGGTGGGCTAGAAAAGGAATCGATTCAGCTGAGAATATTGAAGCATGCAGGAAAATTCGCGACGCGGAAATTCCACTTTCTCTCACAATAATCTTAGGTCTTGGTGGGCTCGATAATTCTAACAAACATGCTAAAGCAACAGCTAATGTTCTGAACCAAATCGATCCTGAATATGTTGGAGCACTAACATTGATGACACCTCCAGGAACACAAATTCATCAAATGGTTGAATCAAAGGAATTCATTCCAATGAAACCAATGGACATACTTACAGAATTGAAAACTTTGGTCGAGCATCTTGACCTAACTGAATGTATATTCAGAACTAATCATGCATCCAATTATCTACCTATCAAAGGTACTCTTAATCAGGATAAATCTCGCTTGCTGGAGATTCTCACTGATACAATAGAAACAGGAGCAACAGAAATTCTTCGGCCAAGTTTCATGCGAGGTTTATAGATAGAAAGAGATTGCAGTTATTTTTACATCAATAGAAAAAAGAAAGAAGAACCTGAACAGGAGTTCCCTGCTCAAGTTCGATTACTCAATTTTATGCTACTTCTTCTTCTTCATGATTATAACGATGACAATCACGACAACGAGCACTACAGCTCCAATGATCAGCAACAATGTTGGGTCAAGAGGTAGACCCGGTCCAGCACCAACAAAGTTGTCTAACTCGAATGGACTGTCTGAGTCATCTTGATCAGCAAGCACTCCATCTGAAACAACCACACGTATCATGTAACCTGTACTATCATCATGGAGAGTTGTATTCCATTGATACTCTAGAATAGTTAGTCCAGAGTCAAGGACACTCCAATCAGAACCATTGTTGTCACTGTAGTAGACATCATAGTTTAGAGGGTC
>JABCTV010000051.1 GCA_018238205.1 Candidatus Thorarchaeota archaeon | reverse complement strand
CTTATTCGAACTCTTCCTATGGGCTTTCAGCCGCGCACGTCGATTAGTTGTTCCTCGAACAACTGACCTAGTCCACAAACCTAGTCCTCTCACAGAGTGCAGTGACTTTGTGAGCGTTAACATACGTGCAGCAATATTGGAACTACCATTTAGGTCGGCATTGATACTGTAACCACAGGATGGACAGTGGAAGTAGTTCTGCCTGGGTCTTGTTCCCTTGCTCCCACACTTCCAGCACATAATGGAGGTCCATGCTTCAGGAACAGCTCTGAATCGAGGGTCCTTTCCATCGACCTTCCACCCCTGCTGAGCTAGTCCGTGTTTCAGACTATCTGTTATTCGAGAAAAAGCCCATGAGTGTATCATTCCTCTGAACCTTCGTCCTCGGTAGTTCCCTTTCCTTGCACGTATTCGTATATTTTTCAGGCGACCAATAGCAACATAGAGTGTGTATTTCTTGGTCAGTTCTTCGATATAGTTGAGTAGCTGCCGTACAAGAAATCGGTCATACTCGCGGGCAACATTCTCTCGCTTGGAACGCATTCGACGGAGTTTCTTAGAAACCCTATCATTTGACAGCCCATTGTTTCTCCGGGTGTACATTTCTCTCTGTAAGTCTGCAACAAGTCTATCGTACTTCTTGATGACCGTGACCTTTTCCCTCTGGACAAAGTAGCGGGTTTCCCTTGTCTTCTCAGGAGTTAGAAGAGTTGCACAGGCAGCCTTCTCGACACCTAGGTCAATTCCAAGAATCGCAACAGGAAGATTCTCCTCAGGAGGGTCATCAATAAGAATTCTAACAGCAATGGTTGTCCACCACTTTCCTGTCCGGTCTGTAAAGAACTGTACCGCTTTCACTTCACCCTTCTTGATCTGATTAAGATGGAATGGAGATATCTTGAGAGGGATGCTCAATCGATCATGACGGAATCGTTTCTCTGGTGCCGAGTCTAGAGAGTCCCTGATATCTAGCCACCACCGAGAAACAGAGGTCTTCTTCTCAATCAATTCGAATCTTTGAGAGAATACCCATCGCGGTATCCTCCTAGAACCATTGATTGATGTGGGACGTGAGGCATTCCACCCATTCTTTTTTCTCAATTTAAGATAGCTCTTATAGAGAGCAACAGCAGTTTGCCGACACTCAGTCATCTCGTTCTGGGAGATTCGAGGAAACTGCACCTTGAAGTCATGGGGAACAATCATCCTCTGACTATATCCCGAATTAACCCTAAGGGCAGTCATGGTGAGTTGGTCTATCTTTCCGTCATCGATTCTATCTCTGTTCTTACCTGTTAGCAGCTTGTCTTCATGTTGTTCAATTATTCCAAGAAATGCACGAATCACTCTGGTATCTCGTCCAACGGTCTGCCTAAGTCGTTGCTTAGTCCTCTCAGTCATTACACCCCAGTTGATTGGGACCTTTACCGAGATTGTCACACCCTTGGACCGAGCCATCGTTTTCGCCTTCAGTATTTAAATCTCTGACCCATTTCTGGTCAGTCGAGTTCACTCGTCTTCTTGTTCCCAAGAACGGTTATGTACTCGTACAATTACTCTTTATGATAGTATTTAAATCTATTAAGACGATAATACTTCTTTTTATTAATAAAGCAATTATAAGGTTCTATTCAATAAATAAAGGTATAATGGATATTCTGATTAGGGAGCGATATTTATAAGGAAAAAATGATAATATTCTATGTGTTTGCTCGAAAAAGGAAGAAAAGATTTCCTAATGACATCCTCTCTACTGCAATCTATATGGGACTAGTATCTCTCGTTAGATTAGCAAGTAAAAGAACGAATGAGAAGACACGAAAACACTACATCAGTATCAAGAACATGTGGCAAAAATGGCGAGCACAGATTGAGAAAGAGATTATCGATTTTCACCCGGTCGAACCAAATATACGAAATCAATTTTTGGGAATTGTTTGGACCAGCACAAGACGTTTTGGCAATAGAGAATTCAAGAGAGTCTATAATTGGTTGGAAGGTACAGTAGGACCCCTCAATGCATTGCTGAACTATGCTGGAGCTCGGCTTAGAGACCTTGCAATGACTCGATATCCATTCCCAGAACCAGAGTCTTTCCAAATTAGAAAGTATGCGGATGGTACCAAGAAGATCCTCTCCAAGGAAGAAGTTGATCTTTTAGGTCCGGATGATGCAGTGAAGACGTACTGGAGGGGAGGATATCGCAGAAGAGGAAAGAGTCCTCTTATTCTTCTTGCCCATCCTACCCTTCCCGAGTTAGACTTTGTTGACATGATACGTGCACACATGGTTGAACTCTGTCGTCAATGTTTCATACACAATGTTCCAAGAACTGACGCGCACAAATACATCAAGCTCCTGATCCACAGGCTTAAACCATTTCTTGATTGGGTATATACTGATGGTGAACAGGGTCGACCCTACTTCAATCGATACTCTGACCATGAACTGAGAGAGATTGTCCAAGAGATTCGTTCGTTTTACGGAAAAAGGACTGGGAGAGAAAAGTCTGTCACCAAGGAGCTTGATGATCCTGACAATCCAATCCTCACTACTAATTCATTCAGAGACAAAGTAGAAACTCAGCGTGATAATTCAAAGGACAAGGAAGAAGCTGCTGTCTATTCACAGATCCTGAACTACATCGATGAAGGTGATATCGAACAGAGAGATATTGAAAAGGTCATAGAGCAGGTTCTAGCCCTCAGCTCAAGAGAGGGAAGTGAGTGGCACAGGATACTACTCTCAGACCTGCACCACCCCAAGTCGCTGAAGCAGGTTGTTTTTGCTGGGGACATCATGCTTGATGAGCCCACATCGATACTGATAGTAGGAGAACTTCCAGTGTCAAGAAGAAAAGGGCAGATTGACCTTGTCATCTTCGTACGACGAGAAGTGGCGGGTCGAATTATATGGACACCGGTTCTAATCCTTGAAGTCAAGACCAAGATGTCTTTCGATTATAATCTCTATGGATTGCGTACGAAGAATAAGAGTATGGAAGACTATGCTCCAACCCTCTATGCTTGGAAACGTGCAAAGAGTGATAATGAGTGGATTGAGATATTTTCCTCAAATCCACATCCAAGAACCCTAGACCAGCTGAACGCGTATGAATCAGAACTTCTAAGTGAGTATCAGCAAGTTGCAGCTTTCGACCCCACCCCTCCGAAGTCGCTCTGGAAAGGAGTGGTGGTCCTTGACACGGACCAGAACCCTCTGGAGGTCTTTGATGCGTTCAATGACCTATTGAATGACCTCGTCAATAAGATTACCTCGGACCTTCTTGATATTTCGAAGACCACCGCATACAGAATAGATGCTAAAGCTTCAATGAAGGCACCAAGAATAGCCGCTATCCTTACTCCCGGGGAAGGTCCAGTTGAACTCATTAGGGAAACATGTGTGCCAGAATCACTCCCTGTTGAGGACCCTTTCAGTGAACGAATATCCGACGATAGATATCTGACTCTATACATACCAGTTTCATCTCCCACATCATCAGGGAACGCAGCGGCGTGGATATCAAGGAACTGGCATCTTCTCAGTCACATCCAAGAATGTGCAATCTCAGCAAAGGATACTGAGATACATTGGATTGATCTTATGGGGGATTATCCAAGTGAACAACTGACAAAGAAACGGTTTGGTCTTGATTCATTTCTGAGAGACGGATGGATCAATAAGAAACAACATAGTAAACTAGACGCGCTATTGAACAGTATCAGATTCATCGACCTTAGTACTAACATTGACCAAGTCCTTCTCGGAAAGGACCTTGGGTTTGAGAACTTGATTGATAATCTTACCCTCTCACTTCACGAGGAGTCAGTAGGTGAGAGAATCATTATCATTGATGGATGGAGTGAGTTCAAAGACCTGGTTCCATCAAGTCGTCAACACATTATCCACACTCTTGAGAAGAGATTATTGAACAGTCTTCCTACATCTAATGTCAATGTCATCTGGATCGATAGTGGAGTGCAACATACTCGAATGAATATGCATTACCAGCGGAAGTGTATCAGTCCACTGGCTTATGACTCACCCAGGAAGATGCATGTGGATGAGATACTCTACAACCTTCCCACTTCAAGCCGCGGTTTTGGCAGGTTCCTACCAAAGAGGGATGATGAGAGATACATTGTGCAAGATGTACCGGTTAGTGTTCGACCCTGGAGGACCAAGATACATGTACCTCACCTGACCGACTACTCAAAGAAGTTCAGAGGAGGTCAAAGGAGAAAACCCACCCTTACTAAGGAAGAGGTGTATGAGAAGGCTCTCAAGCCAATGTACGGACGAGGAGTGACTCTTTCCAATATCTATTCAGATAGAGGTCATTATAGCAAGCGACAGGTTTCCGAGCTAGAGGGATTTGCCCTATCATTAGCACCAAGTATCCTCAGACCAAGAGAAAAACCGACTGAGGATCAGAAACAGGAATCCAAGTCAGATAGTCCCCCAAGTCAACTTGTCATCCCCACTGTGGTCACTAGGAAATCTTCAACCCTCTCCAGCAGACTGACCTATAGTCCAGACGCACCACTACCAAGCCCTAACAAATCTCAGAGGGAATATGTTTCTTCGGAGGAAATCACTCGGAGATGGTACTATGAGAGAGTACCTTCTCAGAACTTTAGCAAGGATGATGAAGAGTACAAAGTAGTGAAACCCCCCTCTATCAGGATAAGCACTTCCAATGATATTGATACCAAGAGAACGAGAGGGATGGAGCTGAGAAGACTCCTGTATACTGCACAATTCCTCAAGAAGAAAAAGTTCCTCTCTAAGAACCTCCTCTCCTGTTGTAAGAAAATAACCACCATTTGTACAAAGGCACTCTCCACAGAACTGGATGAACAATATCTTTTGCATACATTAGAACTAGTTCGGGAAACTATTCTTGAGGACCCAGAACGAGTGCGTGTGTGGGAAACCGTTCGCCCCATCAGACAGGGTCTATTCGAACTGCTCAATTCGGGGAACAGAACAGTCATGGAGGGGGTCTTGGAGAGAAGTCCGGATGTCCTTCTGCTCTATGGGAACAACCTGTTCCTCACTATTCTTGCGGTGTTGGACTGTGAATACAAAGAGATTCTACATACTCATGTAGTACCTCTTTGGCAGTCAGTTGTAGAATGGGAGCTCTATCAACTTGGATTCAAGGCACAGCAGGGGTCAGTGAACTCAAAGTACGACCTTCACTCAATCTACTCGAACCTGATGAACCGAGTAAGAACGCTTCCTAAACTGAATCTTCCAGAGCAAGTTCTCTCAAAACAACAAACGGGACAGATGATATGGACTGAAAGTGAAGGGCGTTACTCTGCATGGATTATCTTTCAATCAGAAAAAGGAATGGTTGCAGGCCTTATTGATAATCTACCGAGTCAGTGGTTACGACACTCATGGCATCAGTGTGTTAGTGATACACAGATTCGGAGAGACAGAGCTGAAAAAGCTCTGTACTCGTCTAACAGAAACTCCATTATAGTAACGGAGGTTCACAACAACAATATACTCTGGATACTGACCGAGGGAGAGGATGGTCCTGTCTGGTCACCATATGTCTTTGTGCATGGAACTCCTCAAAAGAAAGATCAATCAATTCCATGGATTAGACTCATCGAGACTTTTGAAGTGTCATCATTGTATGGTGAGGCCCTTGTACTTCCAATACTTCCAATTGATACTGAAAAGCATGTGAATGATTTCCTGAAAGAAATGGTATCTCTAGAACAGACTGTGACCTATGTCACCTGTGAAGTCACTATCAATACGAAAATGGGAGTGTATGAGCTAAAGTTCAAGGATAAATCAAAAGAGATCCTTCTGGATACACATCAATTCAAGAACACTGGCAAACTGGTTAAGACCCTTCGTCATCCTATTAGGAAGGGAACACCTCTACGGATGAAAAACGGGTCATTGGTGATGTGGGACCATCGCACAGATATCTCATATATCGATGCTGAAGTAGAAACTGAAGAGAAGAAGGAAACGGTTTCCCTCAGTTTGCTCAAACCTTTGGTTCATCGAAGCCGGTTCTATCCTGACCAGTATCAGTATCCAAAGACGTGTAAAGAACTTCTGACAGCAACTCGTGGTTCGGAGGTCACCATGGTCATCAAGGAATGGGGTCATGGGTTCAAGATAGAACTAGAAGATCTTTCTAACACTTCTACATTGGGTAGTTTAGAAACAATAGAATTTTCCAGTTTTTCTCTTGGTTTCTTAACGGAGTGTGTGGAACTCTTCGATTCGGACTCAGGGACTAGACATCCTGTGATATTGGATGTAAGTGATGTTATGCACAAATCCTTCCCCAGGAGTGATGAACACTCTCGACTGGCTCAGGCAATTCAGGATGCCGAGGTAGAGATGCATCGGGAAGAAAAATACAAAGCGATAGAAGCCGCAGAAGGGATGGAACCAGAGAATGAGGAGGGTCTGGAACCAGAATACGAAGAGGGACTGGATGAAGAACAGGACTACGATAGTATTCATTCCACATCACCAGAAGAAGAAAGTGAAGAGGATGAACTCGATGAGGAAGCAGAGTACCTAGAACAGATCAAAGAGTTGGAAACGGACCCGACAAAGAACTTCCAACTTGGGTACAGATATGTGAAGTTAGCGCAATGCAGGTCCGATTCAGATCTGGCTATCAAGGACATCACAAGAGCACTAGAGCTATTGGAGGGATGCGACCATTCTGACAGGAGCGTAGTACTCTGGCATATTGATGCACTCATCACAAGATGCGAATTGTCTGTGCTGCGAAATGATGATAGTGGTAAGACAAAGGAACTAGGGGAGTGGGCGAAAGAGATGCAGGATATGTATGACGAGTTACTTCAGATGAGTGCTTTTGGAAAAGATTATCCTGAGTTGAGAGTAAGGATTCAACGATTACAAGAGAAAATCGAGCTGTAAAACAAAGGTGCATTAATTAGGTAGAACTTTACTGGTGGACTAACGAAAAATCAGAGGCATCAAGTAATGGATTACCTTATTCTAAGCTGGAGTGACGTATACAATCTAACTCTACGACTTTCTGAGAAAATTTACTCAAGCGGTTTCAAACCTGATATGATAGTGGGTATTGCTCGTGGGGGTTGGATTCCTGCGAGAATTCTATCCGATGTTCTTTACGCAGACACGTTACAGAATATTCGGATTGAGTACTATACTGATGTTGGTGTAAAGGGACGAGAACCAAGAATCACTCAACCCCTTTCAGGAACTCTTGAGGGCAAAAGTATTCTTCTAGTTGACGAGGTTGCGGATACAGGGGACAGTCTTCACCATGCTATTAACTATGTAAAGGATCTGGGAGTTGAAGAACAACGTTCTGCGGTACTACACCTAAAACCCACATCTTGTGTTACTCCAGATTATTATATGGTTAAAACTACTAGTTGGACTGTATATCCTTGGGAAAACCGTGAGTCAATCATTGCTCTTGTTAAAATTTTCAAGAAAGAAGACCCTACGTTAACCATGAAACAAATACGAGAACGCTTAGTATTCGAAGCTGGCTTTGAACCAACAGTTGCTGACTATTTCATGAAGCGCCTTTAGAATCAGGTGTTTGAATTGCTAATTGAGAAACTAGTAACAAAGGATGGAGATCTTTGTATTGGAATCTCTGAGAATAAGAACTCAAGAGGTCTTGATACAGATAAGCTTCTAGAGTTAGCTAAATCTCTCTCTGAATCTGTTCTGGCATGTCAGTTTCTTAATAGCATGATGATAGTTGATGAAATGCATCTTTTATCAGGAGCTCAAAATGCAGTCAATGCTTTGAAAGGTGATTACATGATATCCCGCACACTTGATGTAGAATTGGTGGTCTATGTTTCGGCCCAACGCCAGATTGGTCGTGCACTAGATATCATGGGAGTAAATGATGAATTATCATCTGTGGGGGTTGTGTGCATAGATGAAGACGAAAAGAAAGTTCGAGAGTGTTTGATGGGGATTGCAGAAAAAGTTGGTGAAGAAAATTCTCCAATGTTCAATCCTACATCCGAGAAAATTAGCGCTCTTATGCAGAATTTTGGAATAACTGAATTAGAAATGAAGCAATTCACCGATTCTGATGATTTGGCAACCCGTAATCAAGCTCTCTCAAAATGTGTAGTGAGCAGAGTTTCTCAGGTGTGTTTTGGTACTTGAGTTAATCAGTACTGATCATCTCTCATGGTCATAATTGAGAGAATATCCGTTTCGTCCTCGAGGATAGATATTCCAGTTACATCCCCCACAATCTCAACCAAAACAATCTTGTCCGGATTGTCAAGATCCACTTTTCTTTGAATTACAGAAGCAACTGCAATCACAACTTCCATATTTTCCAAGTCAGTATGTCTTCTTCGAACAGTTACTCTGAAACTTTCATCTTCTCCAATCTTTTCTAGTAGGTTTCGTGTTGCATCCTTTATTGATTCAAGATTAGATTCTACACATTGTTCTATTGGAGTAAATCGAATAGCGAATCGAAATTGGTAGGGGTTCTCAAGCGCGAATTCTCTAAGTTTCTGAACTACCTCAAACGGGTCCAATGATGTCTTGCATGTAAGCAGACCCGAGATATGGGTTTTAGAAACCTTCAATTCAGGGTCTTCAATGAGATCTCCGACAAAATATTGTATTTCTGACCTTGCAGCTCGTTCACGTTCTCGAGGACATGCTACGAGTAGATTGAATTCTCCCAGCAAAATTCCCTCACATATCTGTGTATACAAATCTACTAGACCAAGTACTAAGTGCATCTGAATCTACTTTAAGACTCTCCGACAACTTACTAATTGACAATTGTCCCTCTCGATAGACTTTGATGTTTAGAGGTTCGTCCTTTCCAGTTCCTTCAACACCGATGACTGTAGAGCTATCAGTTGATTGGGAAGGACCGCCGTCAATGTACAAATCAACCTCCTCTCCCAACTGATTCAAAGCTACTGTTACATCAAACGGGGTTTGACCCCCACTTCTATTTGCACTTGTACCGACGATTGGTCCACCTATTTTCTGTGCAATACCTCTTGGTATGACATGATTTGGTACTCTGATTGCAATAGTGCTTCTATCAGCAGTGATATGCTCCGGAACATCGGGTCTGGCATCTACAATTAGTGTTAGAAGTCCTGGCCAGAAGATTCGTACAATGACTCTTTCAAGACTTCCAAAGTTATGATACATTTCACACTGTTTTAGATCATTGAATAGAAGTGGAACCCCTGTTCTTCTGTCACGTCTCTTGACAGCCATCAGTCTTTCGAGAGCTTCTGGGATTCTAGGATCACATGCGAGTCCGTAACTAGTATCTGTAGGATATACAATGACTCCTCCAGATTTGACTATCTCTGCAGCCCTCTCGATAATGGTATCACATTTGGCTAGGTCCTCTATTCTCATAATTTCAGCGGTCAAGGGACATCATATTCTCTGCAAACATACATACATATGGCCCTTGCGCTTGAAGTTTTTTGAGAGGAGGAATCAACATTCACGGCGTGATATTGGCAGCTGGAAAGGGTGAACGAATGAAAGGACTCACCCGAGCCATACCAAAGGCATTGATACAGGTTTCAGGGAAGACCCTCTTGGAACTGAGCATAGAACGTTTGTCAAAAGCTAATGTACAAAAAATCATAGTTGCTGTAGGCTGGAAGAGTGATATGATTAGAGATGCAATATCTCAGTTTGAAAATCTACCTGATGTTCAGGTTATTGAAGTACCGAAATACGAGATTGGTCCACTGCAGACTCTCACAACTGTATTGAATATAATCGTGAACGAAGAAACCATCATTTGTCCTGTTGATTTACTCATATCCTCCGATGCCATTAGTATGATTATTTCACATCATTCTGAAAATGAAAGCGCTACAGTGACATTAGCAGTTGATTCCCATGGGGATTTAGGAAGTGTTGTTTCTGTTGATTCTCTTGGTCGTGTTATGGGAGTTCAAAGAGAAGTGGACAAAGCTGATTCAACAGTAAAGAGCGCAATGTTCATGGTTGTATCACCTGATTTTACCGATTACTGTCAAGCCGCATTGAATGGCGGTTCTACAAGGGCTGTTTCAGTTTTAAACAACATAATCGAAAAGGGTCATATTATCCAATCATATAGTGTTCGTGAGACCTGGTTTGACGTTGATACAATCTCCGATGTACTGGAGGCTAATAGATTACTTCTAGAATCCGCGAAAATCCAGCACCGTGGCTCTATATTCATTCCATCGGGTGATATCATGGAAATAGGTGATACACTAGACCTAGGATCGGGAATTAAGGTCGGGCGTGGTGTTAGCCTGAACGGTCCTTGTCTGATTCAGGGAAATTCCAAGATTGGTGAAAATTGCATCATTGGTCCGAATGCAAGCTTGGACAAAGGCACTGAAGTTGGGGATTATTGTGAGATTCAGAATGCAATCATTTTTGGACAGTCTAAGATTCCTAATCGAAGTAAGGTTAGTGGAATCGTAATGTATGAATCAGAACGTTTCAAAATGGAGGAATAATACATGCCGAGTAAATTTAGAGTTAGAGGCATCTTTCGAGGACTAGTCTTATTGATTGCGCGTCCATTTGCAAGAGCTGGTGTACGTCCAGACTCGATAACTTACACAAGTCTTCTATTTGCTTTGATTGCATTCATTTCTCTTCCTCTTACACAATTTCAACAGCTGTTTGGGATACTGGTTTTCATTACTGGTCTACTTGATGGTGTAGATGGTGCAGTTGCCAGAATGAATGATTCTGCGACTAAAGCTGGAGGTCTTACTGATTCTGTGATAGACAAGGTTGCCGAAACACTAATTCTTGCATGTATTGCACTTGCTTATCCAAATACCGCAGTACTAGGTCTATCAGTTTCAATGTGGGTACTTTTGGCAGTCTTTGGGTGGTTGATGACAAGTTATACACGCGCTCGTGCTGAGGGCCTTGGAGTTAGCGATTTGGATATTGGACTGGGTGGGAGATCTGAAAGACTATTCACTCTGGTCATATTTTCACTATTCGGATTGGTTACTTGGGGTCTCATAGTTGTGGCAATGATGGGCGTCAGTACTGCAGCTTACAGATTATTTCATTACAAGCGGCAAATTATTGACAACTCTAGTACCTCATGATATACCATCAAACTTAAGAGCCGGACGCAAAAGGCCGCCATAGAACCAGCAAACGGAGTAGTCCTTCGATGCCCAAGTTCAGAGCAGATCATTACCTAATAGCAGAATTCGAAAGTGTGACTGATACAAAGCAGATTGGAGATAAAGTTCTAGCTGCCTTGAAAGAAAATCCAGAGCTGAAAGATCTTGCCATTGTTACCAAACGATTGGAAGGCAAATCCTGGTCTGAGATTCTTGGTCGGATTGATGTACCTGCAGGCTCAAAGGCATTTTGGGCTATGGTCAAAAAGGAAATCACGGAGAGAGAACCCTACCACCTTTTCATTCGCTTTGATATGAATGGTGAAGGTGAAACGATTGAGGATGCAAGAGCATCAGTGAAGTCATGGGTTGAAAGCAATGTAGTTCCAAAGATTCAAGCTAACGCAGAAACAAAAACAATCAAGGTCCTACAGGCTAATGAGATTTACATGCCAAAACTTGACTAGACCACTAAGTCATCTTTAAAATCAATGACATACAGGTTGTTTCCAACAGCTTGTACAATCTCATCTTTTGAGTTTCCAGTCACATCGCCAACTGATATTGATGATTCTGTTGACTTCTTAGTTGTCTTAATGACTGCTTCTTCTGTTATTCTTCTCCCAACAACAGATAACAGAGTTATGCTTGAATTTGCATGACTTACAATGATTTGACCCCTTGCTGGGTCTAAATTCCAGAAGTGTCCCATTCGAATAGCAGTAACAGTATTGGGTGCACGAATAGAATCAATTTTCTCTATTGATCCTTTAACGAGACCATACAAGGTCAATGATCGGTTGTCTGATAATGTCATGACTTCAGAATTATGATCTTCAGTAACATCGCCAGTTGAGATTAACCCAATTTCCCCGCCAACTTTAATCTTACCGCGTTCATGAAGTCTGTCGTCTGCGTACTGATAGACGAAGAAGTATCCAGAGTCGTCTCCAAAGACAAAACGACCATAAGGTATGCCCTTTGTCATGAGGGGCCAAATGGAGAAAACAGGTCTCTCTAGAACCTGATGTGCTAACTTGTCTAGAGCTACATCGTACCATGCATAGCATCTCATACTACCATCGTTGGTAGAAACTACAACCTCTGCGCTCTCATCATCAAAAACATTCAAGACTGCAATAGCAGTCGGGAGACTACCCAGTGGGGATGATGCCTTCACACTAATTGTATCATCCATGTAAACTAGAACTCGCATGGTATTGTCAAGACCGCCCATTACAAAATCAGGAACCCCGTCACCTGTTACATCACCAACTCCTATTGCTGCTAAGGGCGGGAGGTTACCAACACTACATATCTCATTGAGAGGTTTCTTTTCTTCTTTATTATAATCGTAGACTCGTACATCTCCATTTAGAGTAGTGATAATAATATTCGACTTACCATTACCATTTAGGTCTACGAGCTCGATAGATGTGATAACCTCTTTGAAGGAGGTCTTTGAAATAATATCGAGCGTTGGCATATGGGGAGGCCTCTTGTAATGAGAGTCTATTGGAAAAGGGAGAGGTCTACTATACCATTTAAGAGTTATTAGAATGAAGGCAGATTGTAAGTGATGTGCTTAAGTCTAAGAAGATGGGATTAGATATTATGAGCAGAGAGAAAGAAGTTCCACGCCTTGATGAGGAAGAATGGACTGCAACACCAGAAGAAGTTGCAAAAGAGCTCAAGCTCTTTGTGGAGGAGTTTGAGTCCTTCACTCCAGAACTCTTTGCAGAGGTCAATTTTCATCTACTGCGCCGCACAGGGTTAATCAAGTCAACTCAAAATGAGTTATGTGAAATTTCAATCCATAGTAAGACATGTCCTAACTGTGATTTACTCTATGTAGCTAAGAAATGTCCCTTATGGTATCGCTTGTACAAGATGGTCACCTGGGATATTGTCAAGAGAGCACCTCCCTGTATCCGACTTGCTTATGCAAAGAAAACAATCAAGACGGTCACGAATTACCTCGCTGGCGTAAACTTGGTTAATCCACCGTTTTTCAAATCACGCGGAGCACCATCATGCAAAGCTCTACGACGCTGGGGATACTGTAATCCAAATGAATATTGTAGGGCAATGAAAACGGATAGTACCTTTGAATACACTGCAGCACGTGAACGGGTGAAGATATCAAGGAAGCACTAAAGTAAATGTCCAATATTCTTCAAAACTTGCTTGAATCCATGTTCCATCTGTACTATTCCATAGATAGCTTCCACAAGGGTACCTTTGTCATGAAGAATCTCACCCCTGCTGGGTGTTTCAGGGTCGAAGTGAATTCGATGTTTATAGAGACCCCATCTATCACATAGATCGGCCATATGAGAATTGGATACTATGCTAGATTTGTCCTGTGTTATTTGTCCAACATCTTCATCAACGGTTTGCCAGAGGTGATAGATGACCGCCATTGAGATTGAAGCATCTCCCAAGAGTGCAAATCTCTTAGCAGATTCACTCAATGATACAAGGGCATCAAACCCATCATCATCAAAGGGATTTTTCTTTCCACGATATTGTATCTCCAGTTCTAGGAAAAGATTCTTTGTACTTGGCTGGAACATTGCTGCTAACAATATCTCCTTGTTCTTAATCTTCAGACCAAGGGCTTTCTCTAATTTTGGTGTAAGAATTTTCTTGATGTATCTGATGCCTTTGTTAATCTCTTGGAGTTGTTCTTGCCAGCGGCTCAATTTACCAAGGAGACGGGTTGAATTTGCACGAGTCTGTTCTTTTGTTTGTTC
Source organism: Candidatus Thorarchaeota archaeon (assembly GCA_018238205.1). Taxonomy (GTDB): domain Archaea; phylum Asgardarchaeota; class Thorarchaeia; order Thorarchaeales; family Thorarchaeaceae; genus SMTZ1-45. The sequence goes on along the minus strand of JABCTV010000051.1, from coordinate 4,902 downwards.
AATTGTTTTCGATAGAGTGTTCAATCTATCTTCAATATGAACCGGTTGCCAAGTGATTTTTCGGTCAGTCTTCTTTGGACGCCTCACAATTCATCTCTCCTCAGTAATAGCTGATTTCTGTGTTTGACGCATCATATCGCGTAACATGAAATGCCGTTATTGAATACTCTGCTGAAAGCTTTGCTAATGCCAGTGATATCAATGTCGGTCCTAAAGTAAGATCAATTACCATATCATGGATGAAGATATTATCAATTATAGCTGCCTCTAGAAAATCTGCTGTGCCCTGAAGATTTCCATATTCTTTCTCATCGTCCGTGCTAGTGATATCGTCAGGAACTTCTCTCCATTCTGTAGTCCATACTCGAAAAGAATCATCTGGAATAAACCTGTCAGCTAATCTTGCTACTCCCCGAGTCCAGTGAGCTGCTTCTACAAAAATGAGGAGCTTTCTGGGTTTGAAATGTGGATTGTTGGTTAACCACTGAACAAATGGACGTTGATCCTCTGGACGGCTCAGTGAAGTAACATATAGTAATGGTTTTGAAATGTCTAATGCTCTACGAACCGGGTGTATTGTCTTTGGTTCTAATTCGAACAGGCGGTATTGTGATTGCTTCCAACTCACGATGATACCTAGTTCTTCTAGGCGCTTCGTGTTATGGTAGAGTTTAGGGCTTGTCACTTTCACTTTCTTGATGTCTCTTTTACTAGATCCTTTCAGCATCATCTGAGCTTTGATGTCTGTAGCTATCTTTTCTCGAAGTTCTGCTCCAGTCTTTAACCCCCCTTCAAGTTGGTCTAAGATGATTCTTCGAGCTCTGACTGTTTCGACTTCTTTCCGAATAATATCTTCAACTGTTTTTCGGGGCATTAGACATCTCATCCGCGGATATATTATCTAGTAATTGTTAGTACTAACCTAATATACTTTTCGAAATAAAGATACTAATTTGGCCTCTCCACGGCAAAAAATGGCTCAAAAACGACCCAACTTATACATACATCAAATACTTTTCGAAGATATTAACGTATGTCCAACGTATGCTTAAATACAATCTGAAGAACCGAATTAGTAGTACGGAGCTTCTCAAGCTCCGACACGGCGAATCAATTATTGATTTGTCTTAACAATAAAAAACGAGGACCGAATAATGGCTGAAGACGAATTTCTTGGCGCAAAACCGATTGTCATTGACAACGGTACAGGTTTGAGCAAGAACGGTTACGCAGGCGAAGATCAGCCACGCAGTGTCTGGCCCACTTTGATTGGATATCCCCGATATGAATCAATCATGACTGATGTTGATCACTATACACGTGATTACTACATTGGTGAAGAGGCCATCAACCTTCGTGGTGTACTCCGTCTAGTTTACCCGATCGCTCATGGAATTGTTGAAGATTGGGACGCAATCGAGAAGATATGGAGCTACACGTTCTATAACGACTTGAAGGTTGACCCAAGTGAGAATCCGGTACTTCTAACTGAAGCACCATTTAATCCCAGAGAGAACAGAGAGCGCATGGCATCCGTTATGTTTGATAACTTTGGAGTGCCTGCAGTATACGTTGCCACACAGGCAGTACTCTCACTGTACGCATCTGGTCGAACTACTGGTCTAGTCATTGACTCTGGTGACGGTGTGACCCACATAGTACCAATCTATGAGGGCTTTTCAATCAATCATGCTATCCGCAGAATCGACTTGGCTGGAAGAGACATCACCGAGTACCTGCGCAGATTGCTCAGGCAGAGGGGTTACTCCTTTGTCAGCGGCGCAGAGAAAGAAATTGTCAGAGATGTCAAAGAGAAGCTATGCTATGTAGCTCTTGACCCCGAGAGGGAAAGGACAGTTGCTGACAAGGCCGGTGTTGACAAGCCCTACATGCTACCTGACGGTGAAGTAATCACAGTGGGTGCAGAAAGGTTCCAAGGCCCTGAGTTGTTCTTCAACCCAAGTGCCATTGGTCTTGATACATTACCACTCGATGAACACATTGTCGAGTCAATCAAGGCTTGTGATGTCGACTTGCGACGTGACCTGTACGCCAACATTGTGCTATCAGGTGGTTCAACTATGTTCCCAGGACTCAAGGAGAGACTCCACAAAGAGATCACCGAACTAGTCCCCGAGAACATCGAGGTTCGTATCATTGCTCCCCCAGAGAGACAGTACTCTGTCTGGATCGGTGGAAGCATTCTCGGCTCATTGAAGACCTTCCAGAAGATGTGGGTCAGCAAGAAAGAGTTCGAAGAAGTCGGACCCGAAGTGATACACCGCTGTATCTAGTATATACTCAGTTTAACGAAGGTGGGCTTCGGCCCCCTTCGCGCTCTTGTTTTTGACAAATTATCCAGATAGAAAATCATCCGTAGATTCTCGCTCATTATTTTCATCAGTCCATAATCCTAGAGGTTTGGGAGGTTTTGCAACTTTCAAAATGATAACGCCGAGAATAAGTAACAGTGGTATTGGAACAGAAGATATTTGGATCACGCCAAATAACAAGCCCCAGTACAAATGATACATCATTATACTAAGTTGCCAAAGCTCACTTATCACTCCAATATACAAAGCACGACGTATTGATGATTTTCTAATGTAGCATCGATACATCTCAAAGACAAACCAAAAACGCAGCAGAGTATTAATTGGATTATTGACTAATAATAGTGGAAAGAAGATGATAGCTGGAATAGTATTAGAATAATGGATCCAAGTTAGAGAAACCATCTCAATAATATAAATTCCATCGAAATGATCAAAATAGTATCTGAAAGCGTAAGGTGAAATAATTGCAACAATTGCCATGACACCTGCGATAATTTTTGCTTTGATTTCAGTGCTAATTTTTGAAAACTCTTTTTTTTCCTCAGTCATGCGCCCAACCTATCTCAACTACTCTACATAGTAAATCAGATTTATGCTTTTTAATTTCCCCTTTTCCAAGAAAGAGTTCGAAGAAGTCGGACCCGAAGTGATACACCGCTGTATCTAGTATACACTCAATTTAACGAAGAGGGATTCTGTCCCTCTTCTTTCTCTTGTTTTTCTTAGTTTTGCAACTTGAACTCTATTGAATCCCGGAACATCACTATCTATTGTGTTTTGAAGATAATCTCCCTGACCTGGTTAAGAAGTTGCATATACTCTTCTCTCCCAGTTGCATAAACCCACAAGAACCAATCAAGCATCTCAACTGCTTTAGAGTCTGTTATGTCATCACTTACCAGATTCTCTACAGCTTTTGCTCCTTCTAGCTTCATTACTTCAGATTGGACCGCCAAATCCAAAAACTTCTGACGCTCTGAATCTGAGAGATTTAGCTTGAACAGTGAAAGAGACTTCTTAGTTTCTTTCCTAACTGCATCCCTGTAACGTTTGGGCTCATAATGAAGTCCAAAAGTAACGAAATTTTCTGCAGTCCGTCGATAGAAATCTGTTGTACGCTTTCCTTTTCTCAACACACCGTACAATTCCACAAGCCCCGCCTTAATCATCTCGGGCAAATGGTAGTAAATCTGGTTTTTCGTTAGTGGTTCTAAATCTTCAGTTTCATTTGATATCTTAATGATTTCGTTCACTGAGAGAGTATGACGCTTCAAAATCACTTGTCGAATCAATCTTTCTCGAGTGGTATCATCGAAACTCTCCGTTGTGACCGTGTCATCAATGCCTTCTTTGAGTATCTGCAAGATTCGAAGTCTTGCGGGGTGATGCAAGGCACAAACTCGGTCTTCCCTGTGGAGAAATTCAACTCTCTTTACAGGTTTATGATCCTCGTTCACTAGGTCAATTCCCTTGATGGTGTCAGTTTCATATTCCGACAAGTTGAATCCCGTATCGTAATTTTGTGCACAGGCATCTATTAAGGCTTGTTTTTACCAACCTTTATCAACAATAATAGATTTCATTTCCAAACCGAATATTATATTTTAGTTTCTTAACACAAACCTTAAAACCTCACAAATGCAAGTCGCGCGCGTATACTGGTAGGGATTTTGAGATGCCCCAGATAAATTCAGAAAACAGCAATCCATCACTCATTAGTGAAGCACAAGGTTTCATAAACAAAGAGTTCGTTAAATCCGTTCCAGATCCAATGTGTTTGCTTGATCTTCAGTGTCGAATAGTAATGATTAATGAAGGTGCAATGAATCTTTTTGGTTCTCAACCTGAAACATTCTTCATTGGAAAAAGGGTACTAGACTTTATTATACCTGAAGATCATCCTCAACTATTGGAAGGAATTAATCACTGTCTTAATACAAATCATACCAATCAATCAGAGTATTCAATACTAACTGAGAATGGAACTCCTTTACCCATTAGAACAACATCATTCATTCTCTTAGATAAATTAGATAGACCCATTGCATTATGTAGTTTAGTAAAGGAATCAAATAAGCATGATGAACCACAAGAGCTATGTTTTGAACACACTCAAAGAGCTCAACTCTATTGTGATATCCTTGGACATGATATATCAAATAAACTTCAAGTGATTATGTCCTCTGCAGAATTGCTCCAAGATTCAATCAACAGCCCAATTGAATCCCAATTAGTACAAAATGTAATTGAATCTGTATCTAGCTGCAAACGCATCATTAACAACATCAAAATATTAGAGGACTATAATGACAAGCCATTGAAGATTCAATATCTCGATGTTATTGTCAAGACTGCACTCTTAGAGCTAATCAAGTCATGCAAGGATGTTGCTGTTCATGCGAATATTCAGGTATGTGATGCTTCCATAATTTGCGATGAATATGTCGGCTATTTACTATCAAATATTCTTGACAATGCATGGTTACATAATAATCGTGATAATAAACGAGTGTGGGTAAAACTGAGTGAAGATAATGATGGGTATGTTCTTTGTATCAGCGATAAT